>JAUNTT010000173.1 GCA_030538555.1 Micrococcus sp. | reverse complement strand
GTTCGCCGGGAGCAGGTCCATGTTCTCGACGTCGGTGCTCAGGATCGCGTCCCGCGCGGTGGTCTTGCGCTCCATCAACACGTTGTACACGGTGACGTCGAGCTCATGCGGATTCGCGCCCAGTCCTGCCGAGAGCGCTCCCTGGGGGTCGAAGTCCACCATGAGCACCTTGCGGCCATAGCTGGCCAGGGCGGCACCGAGGTTGATGGTGGAGGTCGTCTTGCCGACGCCGCCCTTCTGATTGACCATCGAGATGATCCGCGCCGGGCCGTGGCCCTCGAGCAGGGGCGGCTCGGGGAAGTCGTGCTTGGGGCGACCGGTGGGGCCCAGCACGGGCTCGCCCTTGATGGTCATCACCGGGATGGGCTCTCTCACGATCACGGGTGCACCGTCTCCTTGGCTCTCGCGGTCTCATCGCGTGCGGGGTCAGGCCACCGCATTCACTCGCGGGCGCGCTCTCGCCACGCCCAGGTCGTGAGACCACCCTAGTGTGTGCCGGGCACCGTGATCGAGACCGGGTACAGCCGCCGCGATCGAGACGGGGTGCTGCCCCCACGACGACGCCACCGAGTGCGGTGACGTCGTTGTGGGGCCCGTCTCAGCCGCGCGGGCGCAGCAGCTCGTGCAGACTCTCGAGCACGCTCGGATCCTCGATCGTGGAGGGCACCTGGTACTCCACGCCGTCAGCCATCTGGCGCATGGTCTTGCGCAGGATCTTGCCCGAGCGGGTCTTGGGCAGGGCGTCCACCACGGCCACGTCCTTGAAGTCGGCCACGGGACCCACCGTGCGGCGCACCTCAAGGCGCAGCTCGTCGAGCAGCGCGGTCTCCGCTTCGGAGCCGGGCTCGGGGACATTGACACCGGACTTGAGCACGACATAGCCGGAAGGTCGCTGACCCTTGAGCTCATCGGCCACGCCGATCACCGCGCACTCTGCCACGGCAGGGTGTGCGGCGAGCGCGGCCTCGAGCACACCGGTGGACAGGCGGTGACCGGAGACGTTGATGACGTCGTCGGTGCGGCCCAGGACGAACACGTAGCCGTCCTCATCCACGATGCCCGAGTCGCCCGTGGCGTAGTGGCCCTCGAAGGCGGTCAGATACGAGTCGATGTAGCGCTGGTCATCGCCCCACAGCGTCGGCAGCGTGCCCGGGGGCAGCGGTAGCTTCAGCGCGATGTTGCCCTCGGTTCCGGCAGGCACGGGCTCCCCCATGCCATCGAGCACCACGAGGTCGTAGCCGGGCGAGGCGACGGTGGCCGAGCCGTGCTTGACCGGCAGCGCCTCGAGCCCCACGGGATTGGCAGCGATGGCCCAGCCGGTTTCGGTCTGCCACCAGTGGTCGATCACGTCGAAGCCCAGCAGCCCCTCGATCCAGGCCTGGGTGTCCGGGTCGAGTCGCTCGCCGGCGGCGTAGAAGTGCTGCAGCGAGGAGATGTCGTACTGCTTCATCAGCTCGCCCTCGGGGTCTTGGCGGCGGATGGCCCGCAGGGCGGTGGGGGCGGTGAAGAAGGAGCGCACGCTGTGGTCCTGCACCACGCGCCAGAACGCGCCGGCATCCGGGGTGCCGATCGGCTTGCCCTCGTAGAGCACGGTGGTCGCACCGGCGATCAGTGGCCCGTACACGATGTAAGAGTGCCCGACGACCCAGCCGACGTCGGAGGCGGTGCACATGACCTGGCCGGGGCCGACGTCGTAGATGTTCGCCATGGTCCAGGACAGCGCGACGGCGTGACCGCCGTTGTCCCGCACCACGCCCTTGGGCTTTCCGGTGGTGCCCGAGGTGTAGAGGATGTAGAGCGGGTCCGTGGCCGCCACGTCGGTGCAGCCGGCCGGCTCGGCCGCGGCAACCGCCTCGTCCCAGTCCAGCCACGTGGCGCCGCCACGCTCGGCCACATCGTCCAGGGACGTCTCGAAGCCCTCGCGGTGAGCCACGAGCACAGTGCGCACGGCATGCTGCGCCGTCTCGATGGCCTCGGCCACGGCCGGCAGGTACTCGACACGCCGGCGCGGCTCGATGCCGCCGGAGCAGGTCACGACGACGTCCGGGGTGGCGTCGTCGATGCGGGCGGCGAGCTCCTTGGGTGCGAAGCCGCCGAAGACCACCGAGTGCACGGCACCCAGGCGGGCGCAGGCCAGCATGGCGATCGGCGCCTGCGCGATCATCGGCAGGTAGATGAGCACCCGGTCCCCCTTGACCACGCCCTGGGCGGCCAGAGCCCCGGCGAGCGCGGCGACGGCGTCGGTGAGCTCGGCGTAGGTGTAGCGAGTCACGGTGGAGGTGACGGCGGAGTCGTGGATCAGGGCCACCTCATCTCCGCGCCCGGCGGCCACGTGACGATCCAGGGCGTTGTAGGCGGTGTTGAGGACGCCATCGGGGAACCAGCGGTAGAGCGGGGCGCCCGCGTCGTCGAGGGCCCGCGTGGGCGCCTGGGACCAGTCCAGGCGCCCGGCGGCCTCGAGCCAGAAGCCCTCGGGATCGGAGATGGACCGGGAGTGGGCGTCGCCGTACGCGCCGGACTGGGTGGATGCAGTGTGAGTCGCCATGGCCGTCAGAGTAGTGGTATGCCTCACAGCCGAACAAGGGTCCTTGTATACAAATGCGGAAGATTTCATGATTGTGACGCCGCTGGGCGGCCGAAGCGGGCCGGGGCGTATACATCGACACGCCGCGCAGTGCGGGACGCGGGATGCTGTGGTCGACGTCACGGATTTGCATTAGCATTCAAGTATCGGTGGAGGGGAGGCAGTCGCCACCCCGCTATCGAGGCACCTCATCTCTCGCTCGATCGGAGTACTGCATCATGACCACTGGACGTCGTCGCTTCCTCACCACGGCCGCCGCGGCCGCGGGGACGGCGGGCGCCACCGCCGCCCTCGCCCCCGGAGCCTCCGCCAGCATCTTCTTGCCCTGGTTCGGCACCTCGACCCCCACGCTGCGCTGCACCTCGCGCTACTACGACTGGACCTACCGCACCTACGCCGGCTACGGCTACTACGGTTCCGCCTACGTGCGCCTGTGGTTCGGCTCCTACTGCGGCCGCCGCTCCGTGTTCGTCATGACCGGTGGGGCCAAGGGCTACTGCAACACCAAGGACCACAGCTTCAAGGACACCTGCCGGACCGTGTGCATCAACAACTGTTGGTACCGCATCATCGAGGTGACCCCCAAGCCCAAGCCGAAGCCGGAGGACCCGAAGCCGACTCCGGAGCCGGAGCCGACCCCGG
>JAUNTT010000026.1 GCA_030538555.1 Micrococcus sp. | reverse complement strand
CCGCCACCCGCGCGACCGGCACCGGCCACGGCCAGCTCCCGGTCCCGGGTGCGCGCCCCGGCCCCCTGCCGCTCGGCGGCGAGCTCCTCCTCGAGGCGCTTGATCGTCGCCGAGGACAGCGCCATGTCCACGGTGAACACGATGAACGCCACGGCGTAGACGAGCGCGGCGATCAGCATGAACAGATTGCTGTACTCCGCCAGGGTCTCGTTGATGGGCGCGGTCGGGTTGAACATGCTCAGTCTCCTGAACCGGGTCGGGCGGTGACGGGGGTGGCGTCACCATCGGTGTGGTCTTCATTGTCCGCCTCGGGGGCCTGTACGGGCCACCAGGTCTCCATGGCGGTGCGCAACGCCACATTCTCGTCGCGCAGTCCGGTCTCCTCGCCGCGGGCGAGCAACGCGTACTCCACCTGCGTGGTGCCGGTGGCATCGGCTGCCGCGCGCACCCACACCCGACGACGGCGCACGAACAGGCTCACCGCCAGTCCGGCCAGTGCGGTGGTGGCGAAGAACCCGACCCCCCACTTGCCCGGGTCGTAGTGCAGGTCCAGGCCGACGTAGCGGCGGACGCCGTCGAAGCTGATGGAGCCGCGGCCCTCGGGCAGCTCGTAGGTCTGGCCGCGGCTCAAGGTGATGCCGCCGTTGTCGTTGGTGCGGCTGTTGAGCTCGGTCATGGACTCGGTGTCCAGGACGTACACGTTCTGCGGCACGCCGCGGTCCAGGCCGAGGTCGCCGTAGTAGGAGTTGAGAATCAGCTGCGGGTTCAGCGGCTCGGGGTCGATCGAGATGGCCACGCCGTCCTCACCGGTCACGGCCGAGGGCAAGAACAGGCCGACGAAGCCGAGCTGGTCGGGGGCGGCGTCGGGAGCCTTGATGACGGCCAGCGAGGTGTAGACCCCGTCCTGGACGCGTGTGACCACGGGTCCCTGGAAGGCGATGTCGCCGTTGCCGTCGCGCACCGTGACCACGGGTGCGTAGCCGTTGCCCACGAGGTAGACCCGCACACCCTGGATGTCCAGGGGGTGGTTGACCTTGAGCTCCTCCGTGCGCGGTGCCGCGTCCGGTGTCTCACGGACCTCCATCGTGGCGGTGTAGTCCAGGGGCTGGCCGAAGTGCGTCTCAGACTCCCGGTCGAACCGCGCGTCGAAAGTGGTGAGGGAGAAGGAGAACGGCTGCAGGTTGTCCGGGTTGAAGTAGGTGCCCGGGGTGAAGGAGTCGTAGGCGACGAGGTTGTTGGCGAAGCCCTCCCCCTCCACCAGGATCTTCTGCCCGCCGTACTTGGCCATGCCGCCGTAGGCCATGAAGATCAGCACGCCGATCAGGGAGAGGTGGAACACGATGTTGCCGACCTCGCGCAGGTACCCGCGCTCTGCGGCCACGGAGACGGTGCCGTCCCCGGGCTCGAGGACGCGGGTGCGGTAGCGCCGCTTCTTCAGCCACGCGGTGGCCTGCTGCACAGCAGCCTGCGGGGCGGGGCCGGAGGACTCCAACACCACGACGCCGGACTCCGGGAAGCGTGCCAGCCTCCGGGGGGTGGCCGGCGGCGGGGTGCGCAGGGCCTTGGCGTGCTTGATGGCGCGTGGGACCACACAGCCCACCAGGGAGATGAACAGCAGCAGGTAGATCGCGGAGAACCAGGCCGAGGTGTAGACGTCGAAGAACTGCAGCGCGTCCAGGACGGGACCCAGCACGGGGTTGTCCTCGATCCACTGGTCCACGATCTCCGGCCCGGCGCGGCGCTGGGGCACCAGGGAGCCGGGCACGGCCGCCACGGCGAGCAGCAGCAACAGCAGCAGTGCGGTGCGCATCGAGGTGATCTGCGTCCACACCCAGCGCAGCGAGCCGCGCAGGCCCAGCTGCGGCAGGGTCACGTCCGCGCGGGCGGAGCCGGTCGGCGTCGTCGGGGTGGCACCGGGCGGGGCGGTGGCGGCTTGGCCGGGGGCCGGCGTCGTGGGGGTCGGGCGGTCAGGCGTGCTCACAGCGGCATCCTCACGTCATTGGCGAACCAGAGCTGCAGATGCGCCATCCAGGCGGTCCAGAGGCCGGTCGCCATGACGAGGCCCAGGACGATCAGCAAGGCGCCGCCCAGGCGCATGATGAGCACCCGGTGGCGGCGGAAGAAGGCCATCGCGCGCAGTCCGCGCTGCACGCCGAAGGCGATCAGCACGAACGGCAGGCCCAGGCCCAGGCAGTAGAGGAAGGCGAGCAGTCCTGCGCGACCCAGGGACTCCTCCCCGGACACGGACAGCGCGATGATCGCGGTCATCGTGGGACCCAGGCAGGGCGCCCAGCCGAGCCCGAACGTCATGCCGAGGAACGGGGCGCCCAGCAGTCCGGCGGCGGGCTTGACCTCGATGCGCCGCTCCTTCTGGAACCAGCCGAAGGCGCCCATGAAGACCAGGCCCATGAGGATCACGACGACGCCGAGCACCTGCGTGAGCCACTGCCCGTCCCGCTGGAGCCAGAAGAAGACCTGCGTGAAGAGGATGGTGACCAGGATGAAGACGAGCGCGAAGCCCAGCACGAACAGGGAGGCCGCGGTGACCATGCGGCCGCGGTGCTTGCCCTCGAGTGCGGTGCCGGAGAGCCCGGACATGTAACCGAGATAGCCCGGCACCAGCGGCAGGACGCAAGGCGAGAGGAAGGAGATCAACCCGGCCAGCACCGCGATGGGTGCCGCCGCGATCAGCGATCCGTCCAGGACCGTCTCAGAGAAGGCGTTGTTGACCATGCCCCGCGGTCACTGCCCCGCTTCGGCGACGACGGTGCGCAGCAGCGCGCGCAGCGTGGACTCCTCGACCGCACCCAGCACGCGAGCCGAGACCCGCCCCTGGGTGTCCAGGATGAGGGTGGAGGGCACGGCCTGCGGGGGCACGTACTGGGTCATCGCCAGCAGCACGTCCCCGTGCAGGTCTTCGATGGAGGGGTAGGGGATCTCGAAGCTGCGCTCGAAGGCCTGGGCGGTGGTGGCGGTGTCCCGGACGTTGACGCCGAGGAAGGCGACGTCGTCTGCGGCGAATTCCTCATGCAGGGCCACCAGGTGCGGGGCCTCGATGCGGCAGGGCGCGCAGGCGGCGTACCAGAAGTTCAGTAGGGCGGGGGCGCCGCGCAGGGACTCGCCGGTGACCTCGGTGCCGTCGAACAGGGCGGCAGTGAAGGAGACCGGCTCGCCGCGCTGATCCGGGGCGTATTCGGCCACTGAGCCGTCGCCCGCGATGTAGTTCTTGCCGTCGGCGTTGCCGGCCTGACGGGCCAGGGCGTCATCCCCAGAACTGCACGCCGCGAGCAGGGGCGCCGCGGAGACGAGGCCCAGGCCACCAAGGACACGGCGGCGGCTGAGCGAGGATCGTGCGGGCATCAAACGGTCACTCCCGGGGAGCACTAGCGGACGAGGGGGCGTTCTGTCGATCGTACGCGGCCACCCCATTTCTGACTGAATCCTGGGTACAGTCACGCCTCGTGGACGAGAAGAGTCCGCGGGGCGTGCCGGACGGGGCGGCTGGCTCAGGCGCCGGGCAGATTCGCGGCGCGCGCCAGCAGGGCGTGATTGGGCTCGCTGTACTGAACCTGCGGGACCACCCGGCCGGTCTCGAACACCAGCGAGGTCACGGAGGTCAGCGTGCATTCGCGGCGACGCGGATCATGCAGGAAGGGTCGGCCCTCGGTGGCCAGCCGAGTCACCCAGATGGGCAGCTGATGGGAGACCAGGACGGCCTCGGCACCGGCGCCGTCGGCGGCAAGAATCTCCGCACGCACCCGCTGGACGACGGCGATCATCCGCTGGGCCTGCTGGGCGTAGGGCTCGCCCCACGTGGGCACGGCGGGGTTGCGCAGCTTCGGCCACAGGCGCGGAGTGGTGCGCAGGGTGGCGGCCACCCGGGACATCCCCTCGAAGTCATTGCCAGCCTCGATGATGTCCGGCTCGGTGGCCAGATCGGCGTCGAAGGCCTGAGCGATCGGCGTGGCGGTCTGCTGGGCGCGCAGCAGCGGGGACGCGGCGATGTAGGCCGGGGCGCGACCTGTGCGCTGTGCCCGCTGCGCGAAGTACTCGCCGATGCTCTCGGCCATCTCGAAGCCCAGGTCCGAGAGGCCGAAACCGGGCAGGCGGCCATAGAGCACCTTGCCGGGGTTGTGCACTTCACCGTGCCGGACCAGATGCACCGTTGCTTCCACGCTCATGGCTGCCAGTCTGTCACGCCCCGGCGTCCCGGCGACTACCGTGGGCTTCGGATGGTCACCTCATCGCCACGGCACCCCGCCCGACGCCGGTGGCCGTCGCCCGCTATACCCCTGATCCGCCCCGTCCAGCAGTGAGGTCGCACCATGAGCTCCCCCTACGGCGAACCCCGCCCCGACTCTCAGTCCTCCGACCCGAACCCGTATGGCCAGCCCACGCACCCGAATCCCTATGGCCGGCCTGCCGAGCAGGACCCCTACGGCCGTCCTGGCCAGGACGCCTCCGGGACGACGACGCCGGCCCCGCCGAGCTACAGCAACGGCCAGTCCGGCTGGGGTGGGCAGGCACCGACGCCGGGCGCCGGGCAGGAATGGAACGGGCAGCACGGGACTGCGCAGCAGTGGAACGGGCCGCACGGGACTGCGCAGCAGTGGGGTGCGCCCGGTCCAGGGCAGAGCTATCCGGCCGGTCAGGGCTATCCGGCCGGACAGGGGTATCCCGAGGGCCAGGCGTACCCGGCTGGTCACGGGTATCCGGCCGGTCAGCGGCCGGCTGCACCGCAGCGGCCGGCGTCGATTCGCTGGGCGTTCTGGCTGCTGATTCTGGCCGGCGTCGTCATGGCGATTGCCAATGCGCTGGCCATTCTGGTCTTGCAGACGGCCGAGGGGGCGGCTGTGCTGCGCGAGGCCCTCGAGGCGCAGCTGCCGATGGCGGGTGTGCCCGAGGCCGACGCCGAGGCGCTGCTGGAGACGCTGCCGCAGATGGTGGGGGTCGTGATGACGATCTTCACGCTCATCGGTCTCGCGCTGTTCATCGGCGTGGCCCTCGGCATTCGCGCTGGCTCGCGGGCGGCCCGCATTGTTGGTGTGGTGCTCGCCGTGCTGGGCGTGCTGATGTTCCTGGTCCTGCCCCTGCTCACCGGCGCGCTGCCGGGGGTGGAAGTCGTGTGGCTGGGGCTGGGCATCGGCGGCCTAATTGCCGCGTTCCGGCCCTCCGCCACGGAGTTCATGCGCCAGCGGGCCTGGTACCGCACCCTGCGCTGACGCTGCAACGACTCTGCGGCTGAGGCTGGGCGCGTGTCAGGCGTGGGCCGTGAGCAGCCGCTCGAGGCGGGCCGGGTCCACGCGCCAGAAGTCACGCTGGACACCGTCCACGAACAGGACGGGGATTTCCTCGCTGTGCCGCTCGAGTAGATCGGGGTGCTCTTCCCCGTGCAGGACCCCGTGCGCCACGCCGAGCCGATCGCACACCTCGGCCACCGTGGCCAAGGCATCCGTGCACAGGTGACACCCCTGCCGCACCAACACCTGCACCCGCACCCCGGATTGGGCGGCGTGATGGTGGCTGGCGGACACCGCGGAGTCGTTGTGGGTGGAAGCGGCGGCGTCGTTGGGGCTGGCCGGGACGGGCGAGGGCTGCGATGACTGCGGGCTCATGGCGGCCAGGGTACGCCAGCGGCCCTCCACCCAGCGCTCCGGGGTGGGAACTGCACCCTGCCCCACCGTCCGTGGTGGGCAATGTCCCTCATTTCGCAGAATGCGGGACATTGCCCACCCCGGAGCGCAGGACCGGGACATTGCCCACCTCGGAGCAGTGGGACCGGGGAGCGCCTCAGCGCCCCGCCCCTCTGTCCTCCCCGCGCGTCCTCCCCCACACGCACGCACGAGGCCGCCCCTGCCGAAACGGCGGGGGCGGCCTCGTGGGTCAGCTGCTGCCGGGTGAGGCAGCGGGCGTCACTTCTTGTTGCGACGCTGGTGACGAGTCTTGCGAAGCAGCTTGCGGTGCTTCTTCTTCGCCATGCGCTTGCGGCGCTTCTTGATCACAGATCCCATGGGGACTCCTTGCGTTGTGGTGAGGTCGGCGGACCGTCATCGTCCACCCGCTGAAGGGCGTTGAGTCACCGACCCGCATTCCACCGAGGTGTGGAACGCCAGTAAAAAACGTTCTCGTCCACGATACCGGGACGGTTACCCACACGCGAATTCGAGATGGACGGCACGCAACACCGTTGCGTCAGTCGAACCAGGGATCGAGCCCGTGGTTGGGGAAGATCTCCTTGCGCGTGGCCATGATGGCCTGGTCCACGGGGTCGGAGGGGTCGTAGCCGATCTCCCAGGAGCGCCACCAGACGTCGGCGTCCTCGCCCATGGTCGTGGGGACCTTGGACGCCCCCGACTCCGGCTCGAGGGACATGTCTCCGGTGAGGTCCTCGGCACCGAGACTGGTGGCGTGGTCGATCCAGGACTGCGGGATCTCGGCGCGCACCGGGATGGGCGTGTTGGCCGCCACCGCCACGAGGTGCGCCCACGAGCGCGGCACCACCGACAGCGGGTTGTAGCCGCCGCCACCGGTGGCGATCCAGCGGCCCTGGGCGAACTTCTCGGCCCAGTCGGCGAGGTCAAAGGCGAGTTGGCGCTGCCCATCCACCGTGAGGCGCAGATCGGCCAGCGGATCGGCGTGGTGTGAGTCGCAGCCATGCTGGGTGACCAACACATCGGGGTTGAAGGCCCGCAGCAGCTGAGGCACGGTGGCGTGCACGGCGCGCAAGAATCCGGCGTCACCGGTGCGTGGCGGCAGGGCCACGTTCACGGAGGTCCCCTCGGCGCCGGGTCCCCCGGATTCGGTGGGGAAGCCGGTCCCGGGGAAGAGTGAGTAGCCGGTCTCGTGCAGGGAGATGGTCAGCACGCGCGGGTCGTCGTAGAAGATCGACTGGGTGCCGTCGCCGTGGTGGGCGTCGACGTCGATGTAGGCCACGCGTTGCGCCCCGGAGTCGAGCAGCCGCTGGATGGCCAGGGCGCAGTCGTTGTAGATGCAGAAGCCCGACGCCGCCGCCCGGGCCGCGTGATGCATGCCTCCGGCGAAGTTGACGGCCCGCTTCACGGTGCCGGACCAGACGGCGTCGGCGGCGGCCAGGGAGCCACCGGCGATGCGGGCGGCGGACGCGTGCAGATCGGTGAAGATCGGGCAGTCATCGGTACCGAGCCCATGGGCGTCGTCGGGAATCAGGCTGGACCCGGCACCCTGCACGGCGGCGATGTAGGCCGGGTCATGCACGGCCGCAAGCTCCTCATCGGTGGCCACAGGCGGCTCGATGACGCTGACATGGTCGGCCGAGATCAGGTCGAACGCCTCGATCAGCCGATACGTGAGGTCCAGGCGCAGCGGAGCCATGGGGTGCTCGTCACTGAAGCGGTACTGGAGCAGATTCTCATGCCAGACGACGGCGGTCGGCTGGGGGTTCTGGGGCTGTGACGTGGCGTTCATCACGCTCAGCGTACGCCCGGCGCACCCCGGGTCGCGGTCCTGTTTCACGTCCTCGACACATGCCCCCACCACCCCGTGTTCTCAGCAGGAGTAGTCTGACGCGCAGGTCCGCCCGGCGGGCCTGCCGGAATCGGCCGCTCTCGGTGTGAGGGCCAACGTCTCAGCAAGGGGAACGCAGCGTGCGTCAACGTCGACCGGTGGAGCCCAGTGGCGTCACGCGGCCGCGCCCGGTGCCGCGGCGTCGACTCCGCCCACAACGGGCCTTCGCCTACCGCAGCGACTCCTCATCGTGGCGGCTGGCCCTGGCCCGCGTGCGGCATGCACTGTGGAGCCTGGCCGGCGCCTCCCCAGCGCGCAGCGCGCTCGTGGCGTTCATGCTGGTCAATCTGGTCTTCGCGGTGCTGCTGAGCCTGCCCGTCGCGTCCAACGACGGGCGGGTCACGCCCCTGCATGATGCTCTCTTCACCGCGGTCTCCGCGGTGTCCGTGACCGGGCTGACCGTGGTGAACACCGCGGACCACTTCTCCACGGCGGGCCACGTCATCATCCTGATCGCCATCCAGATCGGTGGGCTGGGCATCCTCTCGATGGCCGCCCTGCTGACCCTGGCCGTCTCGCGTCATCTGGGCGTGCGCACCAAGCTGCTCACCCAGCAAGGCGGCTTGACCACGGGAAACGTGGGCGAGGTCGGCGCCTTGCTGCGCATCGTGGTGGTCACGGTCCTGGCCAGCGAGGCGTTGTTGGCGCTGATCCTGGTGCCGAAGTTCGCCGCAGAGAAGGGCTCGTGGCTCGAGGGTCTCTGGTACGGCGTGTTCTATGCGGTCAGCGCGTTCAACAACGCCGGGTTCTCCCTCCACTCGGGGGGCATGGCGGAACTGGCCCACGACCCGGTGATCCTGACGGTCATCGCCGTCGGCGTGTTCATGGGCGCGCTGGGATTCCCCGTGATCATGGTGCTCAAGCAGAAGAAGTGGCATGTGCGCCACTGGAATCTGCACACCAAGCTCACGGTGGAGGTGACGCTGATCCTGCTGGTGCTGGGGGCAGCGTTCTTCCTCCTCTTCGAGTTCACCAACCCGGCCACCCACGCGGGGATGCCGTGGTGGGAGCGTGTCTGGCGAGCCCTGTTCACCTCGGTGATGACCCGCTCCGGCGGCTTCGCGATCGACGACCCCAACACCTACTCCCCCGCCTCCCTGCTGCTCACCGATGCGCTGATGTTCGTGGGCGGGGGCTCGGCGTCGACGGCGGGCGGGATCAAGGTCACCACCCTGGCCGTCATGTTCTTGGCGATCGTGGCCGAAGCGCGCGGCGACCGCGAGGTCACCGCGCACGGGCGCACCATCGCCCCGGAGACCCTGCGCGTGGCCATCTCCGTGCTGGCCCTGGGTGCCACGCTCGTGCTGGTGGCCACGCTGAGCCTCGTGGCCACCACGGGTGAGACGCTGCAGCGCCCGCTGTTCGAGGTGCTCAGCGCCTTCGGCACGTGCGGGCTGTCCACGGGCGTCTCCGCGGAAGCCCCGCCGGCGGGCAAGTACGTCCTGACGGCCATGATGTTCGCGGGGCGCGTTGGTACCATCACGTTCGCCGCGGCCCTGGCCCTGCGCCAGCGCCGCGTGCTCTACCGCTATCCCACGGAGAGGCCCATCCTTGGCTGATCATCGTCGCATTGACCCCCACGCCCCCGTGCTGATCATCGGCCTGGGCCGCTTCGGCGCGGCCACCGCCGCGGAGCTCGTGGCCCAGGGCCGCGAGGTGCTGGCCATCGAACGCGATCCCGCCCTCGTGCAGAAATGGGCGTCAACCCTGACGCACGTGGTTGAGGCCGACTCCACCGACGCCGAGGCCCTGCGGCAGCTCGGTGCCCAGGACTTCAAGGCCGCCGTGGTGGGCGTGGGCACGTCCATCGAGGCGTCCGTGCTGACCACCGTCAACCTGGTGGACTTGGAGATTCCGCACATCTGGGTCAAGGCCATCACGGCCGCCCACGGCAAGATCCTGCGGCGCATCGGCGCGAACCACGTGATCTTCCCGGAACACGACGCCGGCATCCGCACCGCGCACCTGGTCAACGGACGCATGCTTGACTTCATCGAGTTCGATGACGACTTCGCGATCGTGAAGATGCATCCGCCCGTCGAGGTCGTGGGCCTGACCCTGGCGGAGTCGGATGTGCGCAAGAAGTACGGGGTGACCGTCGTCGGGGTCAAGACGCCGGGTGAGGACTTCACCTACGCGCAGGCCCCCACTCGGGTGGGGCCGCGGGACACCTTGATCGTCTCCGGTCGCACCGATCTGATCGAGAAGTTCGCCGCCCGGCCTTGAGCGCCCGACGACGCCGGTCAGGTCACGCGGATCTGGTCCTCCTGGGTGACTCGTCCGTTCTCGAGTCGAATGATGGAGTCAGCCAGTTCCTCGATGTCGCGGGAATCGTGCGAGGTGAAAACCAGGGTTCCGCCGTCCTGAACGAACGCGTGGAGGCGTTCGCGCAGCGCCACCACAGAGTCGGCGTCCAGGGCGTTGAACGGTTCGTCGAGGACGAGTACGTCGGGGTCCTCCATGACGGCCTGGCAGAGGTTCAGCTTCTGCTTCATGCCGAGCGAGTACTGGTGAACTCGCTGCCGGGCGTCGGGGTCAAGCCCGAAAGACTGCATGACCTCGCGGATGCGCTCCTCCCCGATCTGCTTTCGGATCTCGGCCAGGCGCCGCAGGTTCTCGAGGCCGGTGAGGTGCGGCAGCATGCCCGGCTTGTCGATGACCACACCAAAGCGGTCCGGAAACGTTCGCCGACCATAGAGGAACCGCGGATCGATGGTCACGGTCCCGGAGGTAGGGCGGAGGAAGCCACACATCAGGCGCATCATGACGGATTTGCCGGAGCCATTGGGTCCGACGATGGCGTGGGCCCGTCCGGGCTCGATTGTGACAGTCGCGTCGGTGTACAGCGAGCGGCGCTGGTAGGTCTGCGTCACGCCGGAGAGTTGGAGGACGGGTAGAGCTGAAGAGAGTGTCATAGTTGACCTTTCATGTATAACGTGGAGTTGGCCACTGGCGAACTACGACGGCCATAGCCAGGATGAGGACGAGTATGAGGATCCATTGGACGCCGGGAGGTCCGCTGGCAAGTGTGCCGGGCTCGATGCTGAACGCGGCGAGCGGGTTGGACGGGTACGGCCGAACGAGGAATGGATAGCCAGCGATCACCGCGATCAGCACGGCAACTGGCCACGCGTCGAGTCCACCCCTCCACCACAACAAAACGAGAGCGGACATATACATCAGGACTCCGACACCCGCGTATCCTGCGAGCAGCGTCACCCAATCGAAGACTGACCTGAGTGCGTGACCCTGGGGGGCCGCGAGAGTCGTCAAGAACGCGACGGCCGCGAGTGTCACCGCTGCGCTGGCCAACACACTACTGGCGGTCCGAGCGATCTCCACTAGCATCCAGCGCAACGACGAACCGTGACGCAGTACAACGATGGACAGCCCTAAGGCTGAGGCGTGCGACAACCGCTGCACCCCCCACGCCGCCGCCACCGTCACCGGGGACAGCGCCACGATGTAGCCCTCCAGTGCTCCGTACTGACCGGCGAAGGCCACCCCGACGAAATCTATAGATTGCCCTTCGTTGACGACTGCTCGACTCGAGTAGACAGTGACGAGGAGCATGGCAGCCGTCAGGCTCAGCATGGGTAGGGTTCGACGCAGGGCGGGCGGTAGAACTTGACGGTCGCGAAGCAGAACGACGAGACAGAGTCCCCCCGCGGGGATGAGCCACCCGAGGAGCACGCTGACGATTCCGCTCTGGCCTGTCACGGCCCACAACAGGTTTGTCCACCCCGTTAGGTCAAAGAATGGGCGAAACCCGAAGATTCCCGAACTGGTCAGCATGGCGAGGAGGGCAGCGGCCGCCAGCACGGCGGCGCCCATCCGAGGACCCTTCCACAACACCACAACCAGGTGCATGACCGCATAGGCCATGAGACCGCACACCGCCCAGGCTGCCGCCAAGAGCAGTGACACCCAGGGAGACAGACCTGCCATCGCGGCCACAGAAGCGGATACCTCAGTGTCCAGACCGCCGTGGCGCAGGATGGATTCGGTTCGCTCGCTCCAGGCAGAGGACAAACCCAGTGGCGCCGATGTCACGACCACCGCTGTTGTTGCGATGGCGACACCGGCAGCCGCGCGCTTCAGGTCAACCAGCAGGACGTTGCCCACACCGCGTCGCCACGACCCCCAGCGCGACACCACTTCCTCGCGATCGAGTTCACGGTGCGTCAATGCAACGCTGGGCACCCACATGACAGCCACCACGACAGCCACCAACTGCATGTTGCCCACAACGGGGACTGCAACATCCCAAGCATTAATGGCTTCACTCTGACCATCGACCGTCTGACTGATGGAATGCAGGGTCGACGTCGTGAAGACACCCACCAACAAGAGACTGGGCCACGAGAAAAGAGTAGCCAGGAATGAGCGCCCTCTCACGAGAACCGAGCCGAATATGGGGCGCGGTGGCGTGTCGCCAACAATGTGAGGAGAACAGCTACACCGAGTGCCACCGCAGGAACCAATGACATGATTGGGTCCGAGAAAGTCAAGCCTCCCGGGTGAAGCCATGTCTGAATCGGTGAGAAAATCGGCCCCACAGTCATCTCAGCTCCAATGCCGACGCCGAGGACGAGTGCAACTGGCGCAAGAAGAGCGAGCACTCGGGATGAGATGAGAAGCGCACAGCATACGGCAATGGCGGCCGCTATCGCTGCGTGAATAGCAGCCCACAGCGCCGACAGCAGCACGAATGGAACCGCGTTGCCTCCGGTCCAAGCCCATAGTGGAAAGCGGCGCGCCAACTCTTGATCTCGACCACCGTCGAACCCATATCCACGTAGGTCTACCAGGCCCGGATCCGTTTGCGCCAGCCACACAAAGACGAACGTACCCCAAACTATCATTGCCACAAATACGACGACCGCTGCGGTCAACATTGGGAGCAGTGTCACCCGATCTATCCACCGCCGGACATCGACCCTCGTGCGGTGATGCGCCGGCCATCTGTGGTGGAGTGCCATGACGACTGGGACGCCCCCCGTGAGCACTGCGACGGCTAACATCACGAGGATGTTCGGTCCACCAACAACAGCCCCGTAAACCGATGCCCAAAACGGGAACACCGCATCGCTCGTTGCCTGCACACCTCCGAGCAATCCGACACCCGTCACGACGGCCGTGAGGAGCACTAAAGAGAGACTGCGAAACTTCACTTTGATTCATCCTTCAATGCCGCGACCCTCCTGCGCTACTACGCAGGAGGGCCACGAGCGTCGAGTCAGTTGGTGCGGAACCAGCCTCTGATACTGACACTCACAGGCGTCCACTTACTATTGGTGACGATCAGGAGGGTCTTGTGCCCAATGGGCGTCTTGTTCTCGATGCTGGCGATCGTGTTACGCCCAATCTCCTTCCTCTCCGTGTATTGCTCTCCAGAAAGCATGTTCTGGGCCTTAACGTTGGCCGCGTAGCGGTCACCCCCGATGGAGGTGAACTCGATGTTGGAGTTGGTTGTCCGTTCTCGGACCTGCGCTTGGAAGTAGCGTGACTGCTGGGCTCCGTTCATGACGCCATCGAAGCCCGTGTTGGCGATAATCGCCTGGGCGCCACCAGCGCCGCCCAGGAGGAGTGCTGCGGCCAGCAGGCCGCCGGTCAGAGAACGAGTAGAGCGTCGCATGACGTCTCCCTTCTTGGATGGTGAGGGAGGCCTGCCCCCCTCACGCGCGGATCCCGCAACCCTTCCGCGTGACTCCATCGAGATCCGTTTCTCGATCGAATGAGATCAACCTAGCACCCCCACCGGGCGGCCGCTAGTAGACAAAGGTCTATATTTTCTAGACGAAGGAACATATCCTCTAGACAAAGGTACATACCATCGCACCCCGGCCCTGCTGGCCCTCTCAGGCCCGGAACTCCTCGGCCATCTCGGCGTCTCGCGCGGCGGCGGCGTCCATGGCGTCGGCCACGAGCTGTTCAAAGCCCCCCGCCTGGAACGTCTCGATGGCCTTGGCGGTGGTGCCCCCGGGGCTCATGACGTTCTTGCGCAGCTGCTCGGCGGTTTCCTCGCCAGCCTGCAGCATCAGCCCCGCGCCCTTGACGGTGGCGGCCACCATGGCCTCGGCATCGTCCGCGTCCAGGCCGAGGCGCTGGGCGTGGGCCGCGATGGCCTCGGCCAGCAGGAACACGTAGGCCGGAGCTGAACCCGCGGCGGCCACCACGGCGGACAGCTGGTCCTCCGGCACGCGAACCACCAGCCCGGACCCGGCGAACAGCTCCTCGATCACTCGGGCCTGCTCCTCGCTGACGTGCTCGCCCGGGGCCACGCCCACCACACCGGAGCCCACCGTGAGCGGCGTGTTCGGCATGGTCCGCACGATCGGCTGCCCCTGAGGCAGGCACGCGGCCAGCGTCGCCGCACTCACGCCGGCGGCCACGGACACCACGACGGCTTCCGGGCGCAGGCTCGGCGCCAACTGCTTCAGCGTGTCCGCCATGTCCTTGGGCTTCACGCCCACCAGCACGACGTCGGCCTCGGCGACCGCGCGGTGGTTGGCGTCGTCGTGCTCCTGGCCCGAGAACACCTGGACCCCGTATTTCTGCGCGGCCTGCTGCGCCGAGGCCGCCGAACGGGTGGTGGCGGTGACCTGCTCAGCGTCGATCCCGGACGCGAGCATGCCCGCCAGGATGGCGCCGTTCATCTTTCCCAGCCCCAGCAGGGCAATCCGCGGGGACGTTGCGGTGGTCGTGGTCACGGTGGCTCCTCGTTCATCGTCCGTCAGTGGTCGTCAGCCCCGCAGAGTTTATTAACCTTCAGCGAGAGTGTCAGCGTGCGTGGCCGAGGTGATGGCGGGCAAACTCCAGGGACCGTGCCAGACGCTCCTCGCGCTCCCCCGCATAGGACACGTTGCGGGTGCCCACTTCCACGCACACGTTGCCGGCCAGGCCGTGCTCGGCGACATACGCCATGGCCTCGGCCACCGGCTGGACGCCCTCACCGGGCACCAGGTGGTCGTCTTTGGGGCTGTCCTCGCCGTCGGTGAGGTGAATGTGCCGCAGTCGGGTGCCCAGCTCTCGGATGGCCTGCGCGGAGTCCTGCCGGGCCGTGGCGGCGTGGGAGAAGTCCCAGCACACGTGCTCGTAGTCCTCCGGCACGGGATTCCAGTGCGGCAGGTACATCTTCAGCTCTCGGCCATAGGCCCGCCACGGGTACATGTTCTCCACGGCGATGACGATCCCCGTCTCCGCCATCAGCTCCTGAATGCCCTGGGCGAAGCCCTCCGCGTAGCTGCCCTGCCAGCGGAACGGCGGATGGGCCACCACCACGGGTGCCCCCACGTCCCGGGCCAGATCGACCGACCGGCGGATCTTGTTCCACGCGGTCCCCCACACCTGCTGCGTGAACAGCAGGGTCGGCGCGTGGATCGAGTCGATCGGCATGGAGTGGCGTTCGGAGAGCTTGCGCAACCGCGCGGCGTCCTGGCTCCACGCATTGTGGGTCACCATGACTTCCACGCCGTCGTAGCCGAGATCGTCCGCGGCGGCGAACACGTCTTGGGTGCCCAAGGGGAACACGGACGAGGAGGACAGGGTGACCTTGATGTCACGCCCGTAGCGCAGTTCGGGGACCAGGGACTGCACCATGGGATCAGGCCGGCTCTCGGATCAGTCCGGGCAGCAGCGCGTCCGGGTTGAGGTTCACGTGCCCGACGCCGGGCCGGCCGTCATGCGTGAGATGGCCTTCGAGCATGAGTGCATCGAGGCGATTGAGGATCAGGCCCTCCCGCAGTGCCCACGGGCAGATGACCACCTCGGCCACCCCGAAGGCCTGCATAGCACTGCGTGCCACCATGGCTCCGGCGAGCACTTGGCGGGCCCGCACCTCGGAGACGCCGGGTAGCTCTGCCCGGTCCTCGGGAGCCATGGCAGCAAGGCGATGCACCCACAGCTGCAGGTCATCCACGCGCAGGGTGCGCTTCACGTGCGGCCCCGCCGCGGAGGGCGCGGCACCCGTGAGCCGCGCCAGGGAGCGGAAGGTCTTGGAGGTGGCGGTCACGGTGACCGGCGTCTCCAGCGGCGGGAACTGCGGCTCGACCTCGGCCAGCGCAGCGTCGATGTGCTTGCGCAGGCGCTTCATGGCCTTCGGCGTGGGCAAGTCCTCCGGCAGCCAGTCCCGCGTCAGCCGACCCGCGCCCAGCGGCAGAGACACCGCATGGGTGGGCAGCTCGTCCACGCCGTAGGCGATCTCGAAGGACCCGCCGCCGATGTCGAAGTTCAGCAACGAGCCGGCATGCCAGCCGTTCCAGCGGCGCACCGCGAAGTACGTCATGGCCGCTTCCTGCTCACCGGTCAGCTCCGCGAGGTGGACCCCGGTCTCCTCCTGCACCCGGGCGAGCACCTCAGCCCCATTGGTGGCCTCCCGAATGGCGGAGGTGCAGAACGCGATCATGTCCTCGGCCTTGTTCTTCTGCGCGAAGTCCACGGCCTCGGAGATGAAGTCGATCAGCTCCTGTTGCCCGACGTCATTGATGCTGCCGTCGGCCTGCAGGAACCGGATCAGCGGCAGAGACCGCTTGTGATCGGCGTACGGGGTGGGCCGAGCCCCGGGGTGAGCATCCACCAAGAGCAGATGCACCGTGTTGGACCCGATGTCCAGGACGCCGAGGCGCATGCGGGCTCAGGCCTTCTTCTTCGCGGTACCGGTGGAGCTCTTGGCCGGAGCCTTCTTCCCCGCCGGCTTGCGTGCCGCAGGCTTCTTCGCGGCCGAGGTCTTCGCCCCGCCACGGGTGGCCGGGCCCTTGGCCCGCTTCTCCGCGAGCAGCCGGTAGGCATCCTCGGCGCTGAGATCCTCCGGGTTCAGGGCGCGGGGGACGGTGATGTTGGTGGTGCCGTCGGTGACGTAGGGCCCGAAGCGCCCCTCCTTCACCACCACCTTCTTCCCGGACACCGGGTCCTCACCGAACTCGGCCAGCGGCGGGCGGGCGGTGCCGCGGCCGCGCTGCTTGGGCTGCGCGTAGATCTCGAGAGCCTGCTCCAGGGTGATCGAGAAGATCTGCGCCTCGGACTCGAGCGAACGCGAGTCCGTGCCCTTCTTCAGATACGGCCCAAAGCGGCCGTTCTGGGCGGTGATCTCCACACCCTCGGCGTCCTGACCCACCACGCGCGGCAGGCTCATCAGGGCCAGTGCCTGATCCAGGGTCACGGTGTCCACGGACATGTCCTTCAACAGCGAACCGGTGCGCGGCTTCTGCTTCGCCGGCTTCTTCTTCGGCTTGGGCTTGCCGTTCTTGTAGTACTCCGTGGGCAGCGAGTCGAAGTAGGCCTGCAGCTGTTCCTCGGTCATCTCCTCGATGACCTCGGTGACATAGGGGCCGTAGCGGCCGTCTCGGGCCACGATGCTGCGCCCGGTCTGCGGGTCCACGCCCAGCTCGCGCTCGCCCGAGCCGGCATTCGCAAAGAGCTCCTCGGCCTTGGCCGGCGTCAGCTCGTCCGGGGCCAAGTCGTCCGGCACATTCGCGCGCTCCGGGGTGGTTCCCTCGGCGGCGCCGGCCGGCAACGGCTTCTCCAGGTACGGCCCGTACTGGCCCACACGTAGCGTGATGCCCTCGGTCACGGGCAGGGAGTTGACCGCGCGCGGGTCGATGTCGCCGAGGTTCTCGACGACGGACTGCAGGCCTTCCGCGCCGTCCTCGGCGCCAAAGTAGAACGCCTGCAGCCAGGCTTCGCGGGCCAGCTCGCCGGCCGCGATGCGGTCCAGGTCATCCTCCATGCGAGCCGTGAAGTCGTAGTCCACGTACTGGCCGAAGAAGTCCTCAAGCAGCCCGATCACGGAGAACGCGGTCCAGCTGGGCACCAACGCATTGCCGCGCTTGGAGACATAGCCGCGGTCCATGATCGTGGAGATCGTGGGGGCGTAGGTGGAGGGGCGGCCGATCTCGCGGCGCTCCAGCTCGGCCACGATCGAGGCTTCCGTGTAGCGCGCCGGCGGCGAGGTCTCGTGGCCGGTGGGGGCGATCGGCTCGCCGGTGAGGGTCTCCCCCTCGGCCACCTGAGGCAGCCGGGTCTCGCGCGAGTTCGACTCCTCCTCCTCCGAGGTGTCCTTGCCCTCCTCATAGGCGTCGAGGAAGCCCTTGAACGTGATGACGGTGCCGGAGGCGCTGAACTGTGCGGTGCGCCCATCGGTGGCCTGCGCGGAGAAGCGCAGGGTGGCGGTGTAGCCCTTGGCGTCGGCCATCTGGGAGGCCACGGTGCGCTTCCAGATCAGCTCGTAGAGGCGGAACTCGTCTTGGCGCAGCTCGGACTTCACCTGCGCGGGCGTGCGGAAGGAGTCTCCGGACGGGCGGATGGCTTCGTGGGCCTCCTGCGCGTTCTCGCTGCGCTTGGCGTAGACCCGCGGGGACGCTGGGATCGACGACGCCCCGTACAGTTCGGTGGCCTGCTCCCGGGCGGCCTGAATGGCCTCCTGGGACAGGTTCACCGAGTCGGTACGCATGTAGGTGATGTAGCCGTTCTCGTACAGGCGCTGCGCGACCTGCATCGAGACGCGCGAGGACATGCGCAGTTTGCGCGAGGCCTCCTGCTGCAGGGTCGAGGTGGTGAACGGTGCGGCCGGACGGCGCGTGTAGGGCTTGTCCTCCACCGCGTCCACGGTGAAGCTCGCCCCGGCCAGGCCCTCGGCCAGCGAGGTGGCGGCGGCCTCATCCAGGTGCGCCACCGCCTTGGCGCCAGACTTCAGCTGACCGGCGTCGTTAAAGTCACGCCCGGCGGCCACACGCTCACCGTCCACGGTGGACAACCGAGCGGTGAAGCTGGACCCCGCGGCGTCGGCGGCGGCAGCACCGGCGTCGACGGTGAAGGTGCCCTCCACACCCCAGTAGGCCGCGGACACAAAGGCCATGCGCTCGCGCTCGCGCTCCACCACCAGGCGGGTGGCCACAGACTGGACGCGGCCGGCGGAGAGGCCGCGGGAGACCTTGCGCCACAGCACCGGGGAGAGCTCGTAGCCGAACAGCCGGTCCAAGATGCGGCGCGTCTCCTGCGCGTCCACGAGGTGGGTGTCCAGCTCGCGGATGTTGTCCAGTCCGCGGCGCACGCCCTCCTTGGTGATCTCGCCGAAGGTCATGCGGTACACCGGGACCTTGGGCTTCAGGGTCTGCAGCAGGTGCCACGCGATGGCCTCGCCCTCGCGGTCCGCATCGGTGGCGAGGTAGAGCGCTGAGGCATCCTTGAGCTCGCGCTTGAGTTCGGTGACCTTCTTCTTCTTGTCCGGGTAGACCACGTAGTAGGGCTCGAAGCCGTTCTCCGTGTCCACCGCGAACTTGCCGTAGGGCCCCTTCTTCATGTCCGCCGGCAGATCCGAGGGCTTGGGCAGGTCCCGGATGTGCCCCACGGACGAGTCCACCACCCAGCCCTCGCCGAGCGCCCCGAGGTACTTGGCAATCGACTTGCTCTTAGCAGGCGACTCCACGATGACCAGCTTCTTGCCCTCCGGCACAGACGCGGTCACGGAAGCGGGGGTGGTGGGCAAGGGATCCTCCTCGTATCAGGCGGTGGTGCGCCGGGTCCCACGCGGGACTCGTGCGGATGGGACCGGCCAGCAGGGCTGGAACGGTCCGCTCGTCCCCACATCGTAGGGGCGCGCTGTCCACGATAACGCGTCGGCTTGATCAGGCCTCCACCAGGAATCCGTCCTCGAACAGCCCCCGCACCGCCGCACCGAGGGCGTGAGCCCCGGCGTCGTCCAGCTCGAGCAGGGCGACGACGGCGCCCACCAGCTGCGCGATGGACAGCTCGCCATCCGCGGCGGACAGCACTCCCGCGGTCGCGGTGTCCAGCCGTGCCACGCGGCGAAAGCCCGAACCCTGCCGCGCGAGGATCACCTCCGGGTGCTCCGCGCCGAACCGGGCATGGCGTTCCTCCGTGACATCCGGGGCGACGCGCAGATGCAGCTGCTCCCAGGGCGCGCCGTCCCGCGCCTGCGGTGCCGCCACCCGGTCCCGACGGCGCACCCCGGCCGCCCAGGCCGGGCCGATGCTCGCGTCGATTGGCTGCGTGATCTCCTCGGTCACGTGCCATACCGGCTGACCCGCAAGGGGGCGGCGCAACCACAGGTAGCCGAAGCCGACGGCGGCCACCCCGCGCGCGGCGAAGTCCTCGAGGTAGTCGGTGTAGCGGCGCTGATACTGCCCCGGGTCCAGCTCGAGCGAGGAGTCCTGCAGCCAGGTCTCGGCATAGCCGGCCGGGTCCTGCCGGTCCCGCTGGATCAGCCAGGCGGCGGCCTGGGTGCCGATCCACTCCCGTACCCGCGCCATCGAGTCACCGTGAGCGTGAATCTCCCAATTCGCGAGCATGGTGAGGGTCCCACCGGGCTGCAGATGCTCCGGGGCCCGCTGGATCAGCTCGGCGACGAGGCGGTCGCCCTCCCGGCCGCCGTCGCGGTAGGTGAGCACGGGGGCGGCCGCGTCCCCGCGGGGAGTGATGACGAACGGCGGATTGGTGACGATCCTCTCGAACGTGCGGCCCGCCACGGGCTCGAGCAGGTCCCCGGCGAGCAGTTCGACCCGCTCCTCGAGGTGCGCGCGGTCCAGCCCCAGCACCTCGGCATTGAGCAGCAGATTGAACCGCGTGAAGGCGAGGCAGCGCGGGGACAGATCGGTGGCCGTGACGTGGCGGACATGCGCCAGCAGGTGGAGGGTCTGGATGCCGCAACCGGTCCCCAGGTCCAGGGCGGTGTCCGCGGGGCTGCGATCCACGGCCCCGGCCAGCGTCAGCGAGGCGCGCCCGATCCCGAGCACGTGATCCGCAGGCAACGGTCCGCGGCGCTGCAGCGCGGTCTGGTCCGAGGCCACCCAGAGCGGCCCCGGCGAGTCCGTCTCATACGCGGAGAGGTCCACGAGCCCCCGCACGGTTGCGGGCTGCCGGGCCTCGTCGTCGGCGGCCGCCTCGTCACCACCGTCTGCCGCCGCGGGACCCACGAGGCGCGCGGCGAGAGCCCCGGTCACACCGAGGCGCGGCAGGGCGGCGTCGAGCAGCGCGGCGGGCACGGCATCGCCGAGCAGCCAGACGCTCACGACGCCGGCCAGGCGGTGCCGCGGAACCTGCGGGTCCGGGTCGGCGAGGATGCCGGCGATCACCGCTCGCGCCGGTTCGGCGTGCTCCCGGTCCAGGGCCTGGAGGGCCATGGGCCCCAGCAGCTCCTCCACCGCGGCCGTGGTGTAGGGCAGGGCGGCGAGATCGGCGGCCAGGTGCGCCGCCGTCGTCGGGGTCAGGACCGGGGCGGGTGCGCTCATGCCGTACCCGCCTGCGCGCAGACCGAACAGGTCCAGTCCGCCGCCGTGGTGGCGCAGTCCGCGCAGCGCACGGACAGGGTGGTGCAGGCCGAGTCCGCGCAGTTGCGCAGCTGAGACGTGGCGGCCTGGCACGTGACGCAGCGGCCGATGGTCTCGGCGTCGTCGCTGAAGCGCAGGGCCATGCGGCGATCGAAGACCGCGAGCTCGCCCTGCCAGAGCCCGGCGTCGCCGCGGGACTCGCCGTACCGGACGATGCCGCCATCGAGTTGGTAGACCTCCTCGAAGCCGCGCTGGATCAGCAGCGCGGAGAGGATCTCGCAGCGCACCCCGCCGGTGCAGTAGGTGACTACGGGGGTGTGCCTGAGGTGGTCGAAGGCGCCGGTGTCGATGGCGGTGAGGAAGTCCCGTGTGGTCTCGATCCGCTCGCTCGCACCGTCCAGACCCGGGGAGAAGGCGGACGCGAACCGGCCGATCTCCGCCTCCACGGTGTTCCGGCCGTCCAGGAACACGACCGGACGCTCGGAGTCGGCGCGCTCGGCCACGAGCGCGTCCACCTGATCCGGGCGCAGATGCGTGCCCGTCCCGACGACGCCGTCCGCGGTGACCTGGATGCGCTCGGCGGCGCCGAAGGCCACGAGCTCCGGCTTGACCTTGACCGAGAGCCGCGGGAAGTCCTCGAGCCCGCCGTCGGAGTACTTGATCTCGAGGTCGTGGAAGGGCCCGTACTCGCGGGTGGCCTTGACGTAGGCCTTGACCGCCTGGACGGGTCCGCCCACGGTGCCGTTGATGCCCTGCGGCGAGACGATGATCCGCCCGCGCACGCCCACCTGACGGCACAGGGCGAGCTGCCAGAGCCGCACCGCCTCGGGATCCGGGATGGGGGCGAATCGGTAATACAGCGCAATGCGCTCGACGCTGGCGGTGCTCACCGCTCCAGCCTAGATCCACGGCGGCAGGCCGCGCTGACGGTGCTGTGCCGCGGATCCGCAGGCCATCCGGGCCTGAACGCGGGCCGGGAATCCGGTTGCGATCCGGTGACGAGCGATGGTGACGACCACCACATCGGACTAGGGTGCGTGTCATGACGCACTCAGTAACCGAAGCCTTGGTCAGCACCTGGTTCGACGCGTGGGCCCGCTCCCGCGGCTATGAGACGCGCTCGCAGGGCCGGGTGCGTTCCGCGTTGCGCACCTCGCGCCCCGCCCACATGATCCCCGGCGGCTCCGGCCGCGCGAAGGTCGACATCCCCGCCGCGTGGGAGCACGTGATGGTGGAGCCGGCCGCCGAAGAGCTCGAGCCGGTCCTGGCCGAGCTCGCCGAGAATCCAGAGCAGATGGTCACGGTGTTCGGTGAGGCCAGCGCCGACCTGGAGGGCTCCGGACTGACCGCGCTCGTGGACACCGAGCGGCTCATGGTGATCGAGATGGACGTGGAGACCATCGACGTCGAGCCGCCCCTGCTCCCGGACGGCTACGAGGCCCAGGTCGACTCCCCGGTCGAGGGATCCCGGCGTCTGCGCATCCTCGCCACCGGCGCCTCCACCGCCCCCGAGGGCGAGAATGAGCTCGCCGCGATGGGCTGGGTGACCTTCGAGAACGGCACCGCCGTGTTCGATCGCATCTGGACCTCCCCGCAGCACCGCCGCCGCGGTCTGGGCGCGCTGGTGATGCGCTACCTGACCAGTGAGGCCGTCGCCGACGGCGAGATCTCCGAGGGCCTGCTGGTGGCCTCCCCGGACGGCCAGATGCTCTACGGCCACCTGGGCTGGACGGATCTGGGGCCGGTGTCCATCTGGTCCAAGAGTACGGACGAGACTCGACCCAGCCCCGAGCACACCGGCACGATGGGTCGGTGACCGACCCGAATCCGCCGCGCTCCGCGCCCGACGACGCCGCCTCCGAGGCCCTCGCCCGCACCGTGACGGCGGCGTTGGGGCGTGTGAACGTCCCCGAGCAGATCCGCCACGTCCGGCACCTGCCCGCCCGCCCCGCGCGCACGGCCGACTGGCCTGCAGCCACGCCGCCGGAGTTCGTCGCTGCCCTGGCATCGCTCGGCGTGGACCGCCCCTGGACCCACCAGGTGCAGGCCGCCGAGCAGGCGCTGGCCGGGGAGCACACCGTGGTGGCGACCGGGACGGCGTCGGGAAAGTCCCTGGCCTACCAACTGGCCATTGCCACCCGGCTCGCCGAGAATCCCCGCGCGCGAGCGCTCTATCTCTCCCCCACCAAGGCGTTGGCGGCCGATCAGTGGACCTCGTGGCGGAGCCTGCACGAGGCCGAGGCGACCACCGCGCTCGCCGGGCCCTACGACGGGGACACGGATCCGGCCGAGCGCGTGTGGGCGCGCGAACACGCGACCGTGCTGCTGAGCAACCCGGACATGCTGCACGTGGGGATCCTGCCCCATCATGAGCGCTGGGCGACGTTCTTCCGGCACCTCGAGTTCGTGGTGATCGACGAGTCCCACAGCTACCGGGGCGTGTTCGGATCCCAGTTCGCGATCCTCATGCGCCGGCTGCGCCGCATCACCGATCACTACCGCCGCGATGCCGCGCCCACGGTGTTCCTGGGCGCCTCGGCGACCTCGGCGGCACCCGCGGAGCACTTCAGCGCCCTGATCGGGGCGCCCGCCCGTGCGGTGACCGAGGACGGCTCGCCGCACGGGGCGGTGACGGCCGCGTTCTGGGAACCGGAGCTGACCGACCGCCGCGGCGAGAATGGGGCGCCGGTGCGGCGTTCGGCGATGGCCACCGCGGCGGACCTGCTCACGGACCTCGCTCTGACCGGGGTGCGCAG
>JAUNTT010000172.1 GCA_030538555.1 Micrococcus sp. | reverse complement strand
ATGACCCCCCCGTAAAGTCGGGGGGTCATGATGCAAAACGGAGGTCAAACGGTGGTCCGGGCGTGGGCGCCATGGGCCTCCCGGCGTACGTCGCGCCACGCCGAGACGGTGAACAGCGCCATGATCACGATCAGACCCACCCGCCACCAGTTCAGCGTGCCGTCTTCGATCGCGCTGGACACCTGAATGACGATGACGACAGCGAAGATCGCTGTGAAGCCCCATGCCCGGCGCCGCAGCGTCGCGTTCTTGTCCGTCCGGAACCGCGCGGCGTAGGAGGCTGGCGGGCCGAACTCCTCGGCCACACGGACGCCGGAGTCCTTCGCGTGCGCCCGCGCCTCAGCCACGACCTCGCGCACTCGGCGATCCGTCAGACCCGCGTGCACGCGCAGCAGGCCAGCGATCTCGCGAGCCCACGCGTGATCGTCCGGAGCGTCTGCACGAGCCCTCGTCGTCCGCCGAGACAGGCGGCGGGTCGCGAGGAGCACGGTGCCCAGCGTGGCACCGAAGAGCTCGGTGGGTGACTCGCCGGAGGCCTCCACGTCGGCCACGGCCCGCCGCAGATGCCGACGCGCGGACGCCCCGCTGGCGTTCGCGACGACGAAGGCCCCGACCACCTCGAGAGCCCAACCTCGGTCTGCTTCGTCGCCCCATGCGGCGGCCATCGCATCCAGCTCGGCCTCAAGATCGAGCGGCGAGCGCGTCGCCGAGGCGTCGCCAACTGCTCAGCGCGTCCTCGTAGGTCTGGCGGCCGCGCGGGGTGAGTGCGTAGTCCTTGCGTCCCGGACCGGATTGTCCGGGAGCCCACGTGGCCGTGACCAGCTTCTGCTCCTCGAGACGGCCCAGCACTGGGTAGAGCGAGCCCCCGCGCAACCGGCCGAAGCCCTGATCGGCGAGCGCCTGAGCGATGCCGTAGCCGTGCAGCGGGCCGGAGACCAACGCACCCAGGATCGCCGGCTCCAGGGCGGCACGCACCCACGGCGCGGGCCAGAGCCCGTCTATGGCTGAGGGCGCGTCATCAGCGGGCTTCCTCGGTTTCATGTATCTATGTATAGCTTGACTACTGGACGGTGCGGGGCTCGTTCTGCCTGCGGCTGCCGGGTGTGAGGGGGCCACCGGCTCGACCGCCGCTTTCCGTCATGACCGCCTGAAGAGTCGGGCGGTCATGACGGAAAATTGCGGTCGGTGGGGCGAGGGGTGGCGCTCATCGGGTGGCCCGGGGCCCTGGAACAGGTCACCGTGCCCGGAACATCGCGTGACAAAATCGCCAGCGCTGGTGTGAAATGAGCTCAGGACGCGGCGCGGGCTGCGGCCGCCGCCCCTTGAGGCGGTTGAGAGAAACGGAGCAGTGATCGTGCCGATCATCAGTGCACTCGCCGACTTCTACCGCGGATACGTCGATTTCTTCGGCCGGACCACGCGGTCTCCGTGCTGGATGGTCCTCATCGTCTTCTTGGTCATGGGGACTGGCGTGCAGTTGCTGTTCAGCGCTCTGCGTGCCCAGACTCCGGGACTGAATCCCGCCGGGTACGTCGAAGCGCCGCTCTTTCCCCGTCCCTTCGGCCTCACCGCAGATCAGTTGACGGCGGCCTACTGGCCGATCGTCCAGACCCTGTTCGTCCTGCACCTCACGCCCCTGCTGGCCATGCTGACACGGCGGCTGCGCGATGCTGGCCTCAGCCCCGTCTGGCTGCTCCTCGGCCTGATCCCCGGCCTCGGCCAGCTGGCCGTCGCGATCCTGGCACTGCAGCCCACCGACCCGCGCGTGCCCGCCGGCCGTGGCGAGCGTCGCACGGCACCGGGGCACGGTGACAGACTGGCACCACGGCCACACACCCCCACACCGACGCCGAACTGAGCGACTTCGTCCCCGCCCTCAATCAGGGCGCGGACCCGGAGGTCTACGAGATCGAGAACGCGGCGATCGATCACGAGGCAACGCTGTGGTCTGCCTTGCAGGACGCCGCACCGTGGGCCAGCCGCACCCTGGATGCACGGCTGCTCGAGACAGCCCGGTCCCGCCCGGGTGGCGCGCGTGCTGCGGCCGGGCGGCGCACTCGTGGTCATCGACAATGACACCGAGCGGGGTCAGTTCGCCCAGCTGCTCCGGGCCAGCGCTCCTGCGGCCGAGCAGGGGCAGGACACGTACGCGCGGCAGTGGTGGGCCGGCATCGGGGGGCGAGACGCGCGAGGTGATGAGCTCCTGGACTTGTCGCTCCCGTGCGGATCTCGAGGCCGTGGTGCGTCTCGAGTTCCCGGACCAGACCGGTGAGGACTGGCTCGCCGCCCACCCCGAGGCCACATCTCTGAGCTACGGCTACCTGCTACACCTCTGGCGCAAGGCGGCCTGACCTCCGAAAAGCATCATGACCCCCCGACTATTCGGGGGGTCATGATGCTTTTCGGCGGTCGAAACGGCGGTCGACGAGCTTAGGACTCGAGGCGGCGGTCGAACTCGTCCTGCTCGACGTCCCGGCCGATGCGTCGATCGAGCCGGTCCTCCAGTTGCTCGACGCGCGTCTGCAGGCGGTCGGCGCGCTGCTGGGCCTCGTCGCGCTCGAGCTCGGCCTTGCGAATCTGCTCGACACCGGAACGGGACCGGGTGAAGAAGACGATGCCGACGATGATGATGCCCGTCAGCGCCAGAATGGCCATGACGGCGACGTCGGCGAGATTGGTGGGGTCGTCCATCGGTGGTCCCTTTCGTGGGGCTGCCCGGTCAGTCCGGCACGCCTTGCACATGACGGCGCGCCGTGGTCTCACCGTACCAAGTCGCCCCGCCACCCCCTATGCCCTGCCCATCGGGCGCGCTGGCGTGCCCTCGCCGCGCACGAGGACCCGCACGCGCTCGTGTGGGTGGTCCTCGAAGACTCCGCCGCCGTGGGGGGGGTGGGTACCGACGACGTCGCCGACTCCTCCGTGGCTCAGGCGGCTGACCGGGTGGCAGCGGAAACCGGCCGCGACGTGCGCGTGGTCAACCTGGCGGTGAGTGGTGCTCTGGCCGCCGATGTCCTCACCGAGCAGGTGCCCGCCCTCGAGGCGTTCCTGGCGGCTACGCAGACTGGGCAGCGGCGATCGTGCCAGAGGTCCTGCGGCAGGTCCGGTGACCGTTTACCGTCCCTCGCCCCCGGAGTCAGAGACACGTCCCGAGCGCACGCGGCCGTACCGTGCGCGCTCGCGAAGGTCTCCGCCACCCTCCCGTTCGCGGCGATGTTGCCAGGCCAGCAGCGCCCCGCCAGCACCCACGAGGGCGGCGGACACCAC
>JAUNTT010000025.1:22984-23969 GCA_030538555.1 Micrococcus sp. | reverse complement strand
GGCGGGATCGTGGTGCAGGCCGTGCTGGGCGGGATCACCGTGTTGACCCAGCTCAACCCGTGGATCGTGGCCGCGCACTTCCTCATCTCCGGCATCATGATCTTCGTGGCGGCCCTGATGTTTCAGCGGGTGCGCCTGCAGTACCTGCACGGTGCCGAGGCTGCGCTCGTCGACGGGCCCACCACCTCCGGCAGCCGCCTGGTGGCGTGGGTGGCGTTCATTGCGCTGTGGTTCAGCGTGGTGCTGGGCACGATGGTCACGGGCACGGGTCCGCACTCCGGCGATGCTGAGGCCGTGCGCCATGGCTTCAACGCGGAGCTGATCACCCGCCTGCACGTGGTGCCCGTCTACGTGCTGGTGGCCGCCGCTCTGATCCTGTTGGTGTCCGTGCTGCGCCGACCCGCCACGTCTGCCGCCCAGCGCCGCAGCACTCTGTGGCTGCTGGCCGTGATCATCCTGCAGGGGGCCATTGGGTACTACCAGCACTTCAACGGTCTGCCCGTGCTGGCCGTGGCCCTGCACATGCTGGGCTCCACCGCGAGCATCGTGGCCGTCACGGTGGCCTGGCAGCGCCAGGTCAGCCGCTACCAGACCCGCCCTGCGGTCGCCGCCGCCATCTAAGTCGGCGCCCCGGCCGAATCGGAGGCGGAAGCCGGCCGTTCCCCGGTGGGTACTGCTCACCCCGGACGCTCCGGGGTGGGAAGTGTCCCCCAGCCCCGCTCCATGGTGGGAACAGTCCCTCAAGCGCCAGGGAGAGGGACATTGCCCACCCGGGAGCGTGAGTAAGGGACATTTCCCACCCGCGATGCTCCGGGGTGGGAAGCGTCCCCCAGCCTCGCTCCGTGGTGGGCAGTGTCCCTTAATCCGCAGCGAGAGGGACCGTGCCCACCCGCGACACCCTGGGGTGACTAGTGCTCACCCCGAACGTTCCGTGGTGGGAAGCGTCCCCCAGCGCCGCTCCGTGGTGGGCAATGTCCCGCATTCT
>JAUNTT010000025.1:0-22974 GCA_030538555.1 Micrococcus sp. | reverse complement strand
CTGCAGCGAGAGGGACCGTGCCCACCCGGGAGCGTGAGGAAGGGACATTTCCCACCCGGGAACGGACGGAGCCGCTGTGCCACTTACCGCTCGGGCAGGGATGCCAGGGAGTCGTTAGAAGCCGGGGCCCATGAGCGGGGTGCCCACGAAGGGGTCGACCGCCAGGGCGATGAACAGCAGAGTCAGGTAGGTGATGGAGAGCTGGAAGACGCGCATGGCCTTGCGGTCCTCGAAGTCGGGGCTCTGGGCCTGGTGCTGCAGGACGTGCGAAGCCCAGATAAACCAGCCACCCACCGCCGCGGCGACTGCCGTGTAGACGATGCCGGCCCAGCCCAGGGGCACGAGCAGCAGCGAGCAGACTACGGTGGCCCACGCGTAGAGCACCACCTGATTCGACACCAGTCGGGCGGAGGCGATAGCGCCCAGCATGGGGACGTCCGCCTCCTGGTAGTCCCGCTTGTACTTCATGGACAGCGGCCAGTAGTGCGGCGGAGTCCACAGGAAGATGACGAGGAACAGGATGATCGCCGGCCACTCAATGGTCTCGCGCACCGCGGCCCACGCGATGAGCACCGGGAAGCATCCAGCAATGCCGCCCCACACGATGTTCTGCTCGGTGCGGCGCTTGAGGATCAGCGAGTACACGACGACGTAGAAGAAGATCGCGGCGGCACCCAGAGCGGCGGCCAACCAGTTCGCGCCGAGCCACAGCACGACCAGGGACAGAACGGTCAGCGTCCACGAGAAGATCAGTGCCTCGCGGGGGCTGACCTCGCCGGTCACCAGCGGCCGGCGCTCGGTGCGCTTCATGATCCGGTCGATGTCCCGGTCGATGTAGCAGTTGAAGGCGCCGGAGGCCCCGGCCGCCAACGCGCCGCCGATCATGGTGGCGGCGATCAGCAACAGATCCGGAAACCCGCGCTGCGCGAAGATCATGGTGGGCAGCGTGGTGACCAGCAAGAGCTCGATGACCGTGGGCTTGGTCAGCGCGATGTAGGCGCGCACCTTGCGGCGCCAGCCGATGCGGGGCCGAGATGCGGCCGGGCTCGGGCGAACGCCGTCGGCGACGGCGGCGGGTGACTCCACGGAGGGTGACATCTACTTCTCACGGTGCGGGGACGAAGGCGCCGATCCGATGAGCGGGGGCGTGCCCACCGGACCGCGGCGACCGCCGACGCCCTGCTGCACGCTCACTCGTCCGGGCGCAACCCAGACGGCACAGTCATCAGACCGTCTTGACAGTGTACCCGGTGCCTCCCCATCCAGCCCGTGCCACGGGCCACACGTCAACCCCAGACGCGGGACGCTCGAGGGGCCACGGCGTGCCGGTTAGGCTGGAGGCGGACGCCCGCACCCATCAGACTCTTCCGCGAGGACCTCGTGAGTGAGCTGGACCGGCGTGTCGGCGCCCGCCGAGATCATCGACGCCTTCTAGGAGCACCTTCGTGACCGACTCGACCGCTTCCGCCCTCGATCGCCTCGCCCCAGCCCGCGAGTACACCTATGCCGAGGCGGATCGGCGGATGGTCGACACGCTACGCGTGCTTGCCGCCGACGCGGTGGAGAACGCGGGCCACGGCCATCCCGGCACGGCCATGTCCTTGGCCCCGGTGGCCTGGCAGCTGTTCCAGAACGTGATGCACCTCGACCCCAGCGACCACACGTGGGCCGGTCGCGACCGTTTCATCCTCTCGGCCGGCCATTCCTCGCTGACCCTCTACCTCCAGCTCTTCGCGGCCGGTGCCGGGCTTGAGCTCGAGGACATCAAGGCACTGCGCACCGAGGGCTCCGCGACCCCGGGCCACCCGGAGGTCAATCACACCAAGCATGTGGAGATGACCACCGGTCCCCTGGGCCAGGGTCTGGCCTCCGCCGTGGGCTTCGCCTATGACCAGCGCCGCGTGCGCGGCCTGCTGGATCCCGACGCGGCCCCGGGCACCTCGCCGTTCGACCATCACGTCTTCGTCATCGCCGGTGACGGCGACCTCCAGGAGGGTGTCACCTCCGAGGCGTCCTCCCTGGCCGGGCACCAGGAGCTGGGCAATCTCGTCGTCGTCTACGACGCGAACCGCATCTCCATCGAGGACGACACGGACATCGCCCACAGCGAGGACGTCGCCGCCCGCTACCGGGCCTACGGTTGGGACGTCCAGGAGGTCGATTGGACCCACGGCGCCGAGGGCCACGAGGTCACCGAGTACACCGAGGACTCGGAGGCGCTCTACGACGCGCTGATCGCCGCCAAGCAGGAGACGGGTCGGCCCTCGCTGATCATCCTGCGCACCGTGATCGGCTGGCCCGCCCCCACCAAGCAGAACACCGGCGGCATCCACGGCTCCAAGCTCGGCGCCGAGGAGCTGGCCGGTCTCAAGCGGACCCTGGGCTTCGATGAGCAGGCAATGTTCGCCGTCGACGACGACGATCTCGCCGCCGCCCGCGCCGTGGGCGAGCGTTCCCGGCAGTACCGCAACGAGTGGGAGCGCGCGTACCAGGACTGGCGCGACCGCGCGCCGGAGGCCGCGCGCCTCTACGACCGGCTGCGCGCCGGGCAGCTGCCCGAGGGCCTCGAGGCCGCGTTGCCCCAGTGGGACGCCGATGAGAAGGGCGTGGCCACGCGTGCCGCCTCCGGCGAGGTGCTCTCCGCGCTGGCGGACACCCTGCCCGAGCTGTGGGGTGGCTCCGCCGACCTCGCCGGGTCCAACAACACCACGATGAAGGGCGAGCCGTCCTTCGTGCCCGCTCGCCGCCAGACCAACGCCTGGCAGGGCAACCCCTACGGACGCACCCTGCACTTCGGCATCCGCGAGTTCGCGGCGGGCTGCATCATCAACGGCATCGCCCTCGGCGGGCTCACGCGTCCCTACGCCGGCACGTTCCTCACCTTCGCGGACTACCAGCGTCCCGCGGTGCGCCTGGCGGCGCTCATGGGCGTCTCCGCCACCTATGTGTGGACGCATGACTCGGTGGGCCTGGGTGAGGACGGCCCCACCCACCAGCCGATCGAGCACCTGGCCTCGCTGCGCGCGATCCCGGACTTCGACGTCGTCCGACCCGCCGACGCGAATGAGACGGCCTGGGCGTGGAAGACGCTGCTCGAGCGCCGCAACCGCCCCGCGGGCCTCGTGCTGTCCCGCCAGAAACTGCCGGTCCTGCCGCGTGACACCGACGGTTACGCCCCCGCCTCGCAGACCGCAAGGGGTGCCTACATCCTGCGGGAGGCACACACGGCCGAGGGCGAGACCACCCGTCCCGAGGTGATCCTCATCGCGACCGGCTCCGAGGTCGCGGTCGCTCTCGCCGCGCAGACCGAGCTCGCCGCCGCGGGCGTGGCGGCCCGCGTCGTCTCGGCCCCGTGCCTGGAATGGTTCGCCGAGCAGGACGAGGACTACCGCGCCGAGGTCCTTCCCGACGGCGACGACGCCCCCGTGCGCGTCTCGGTCGAGGCGGGTGTGGCGCAGTGCTGGTTCGAGCACACCGCGACCGCCACCTCGCGCGGTGCGCGCGTCAGCCTCGAGCACTACGGCGAGTCCGCTGCCGGGGATCGGCTGCTGCAGAAGTACGGCTTCACGGCGGAGAATGTGGCGCAGGTGGCCCAGCGCCTGCTCGCCGCCCACAGCGAAGGAGATCGCGCATGAGCACCACCGACCTCAGCACCGAGCAGAATCCCCGCACCGCCGCGCTGGCCGAGGCCGGCGTCTCCGTGTGGCTGGACGACCTCTCCCGGGCGCGCCTCGATGAGGGCAGTCTGAAGACTCTCATCGACACGCGCAGCGTCACCGGGGTCACCACCAACCCCGCCATCTTCCAGGCCGCGCTGGCCAATGCCGACGTCTATGCCTCCCGCCTGGCCCAGCTGGCCGAGCAGGGCGCGGACGTCGAGGAGGCCGTGACCGCGCTGACCACCGAGGACGTGCGCGACGCCGCGGACCTGCTCGCCGATGTCCACGCCCGCACGCAGGGCCGCGACGGCTTCGTCTCGATCGAGGTGGACCCCCGTCTGGCCCGCGAGACCGAGGCCACGATCGCCCAGGCGCAGCAGCTTGCCGAGCGCGTGGATCGGGACAACGTCATGATCAAGATCCCCGCCACCCTCGAGGGCCTGCCGGCCATCACCGCCACGGTGGCGGCGGGCATCAGCGTCAACGTGACCCTGATCTTCTCGCTGCCGCGCTACCGGGAGGTCATCAACGCCTGGATGGCCGGACTCGAGCAAGCCCGGGCGGCGGGCCGCGATCTGTCCCGCATCCACTCGGTCGCCTCCTTCTTCGTTTCCCGCGTGGACACCGAGGTGGACGCCCGGCTGCGCGCCCTGGGTGCGGACGAGGACCTGCTCGGTCAGGCCGGGGTGGCCAACGCCCGTCTGGCCTACCGCGTCTTCGAGGAGTCCCTCGACACGGAGCGCTGGCGACTGCTCGCCGCGGCCGGGGCGCCCGTGCAGCGACCCCTGTGGGCCTCCACGGGTGTCAAGGACCCGAGCCTTCCGGACACCCTGTATGTGACCGAGCTTGTGGCGCGCCAGACCGTGAACACCTTGCCGGAGAAGACACTGGAGGCGGTCGCGGACCACGGCGAGATCCGCCCGGACGCCATCGCGGGCACCTACGCCGCCGCCGACGCCCACCTCGACGCCGTCGGTCACGCGGGCGTGTCCCTGCCGGAGGTCGTCGAGCAGCTCGAGCAGGAGGGCCTGAGCAAGTTCGTCGACGCGTGGGAGGACTTGCTCTCCTCCGTCGAACGCCAGCTCGGCGCCGAGCGCTGAACCCGTCCACCGCCGTTTCCCATCTGAAGTCCAGGAGGACCCACCCGTGAGCACTCTGTCCCTCATCACCCACGGTGCCGCCGCGGACGCGGTCACAGCGCACGTCCCGCAGCTGGTCGAGGACCGCTTCGCCTCGCGTCTGTTCGCCCAGGACGCCACCCTGTGGGGCGACGAGGCGCAGGACGAGGCCAGCATCCGGCTGGGCTGGGTGGAGGCCACGGCTGTTTCGCGGCCGCTCGTCGAGTCGATCGAGGCGCTCGCCGAGCAGCTGCGCGCCGAGGGCGTGCGCACCGTGATCCTCGCGGGAATGGGCGGCTCCTCGCTCGCGCCCGAGGTCATCACGGCGACCGCCGGCGTGGAACTGACCGTGCTCGATTCCACCGACCCGCAGCAGGTGCGTGCTGCACTGGGCGACCGCGTCGCGGAGGCCGTCCTGGTGGTCGCCTCGAAGTCAGGATCGACGGTGGAGACCGATTCGCAGCGCCGGGCCGCCGAGGAAGCCTTCCGGGCCGCCGGCATGGATCCTCGCCAGCGCATCGTGGTGGTCACCGATCCCGGATCGCCCCTGGACGAGGCGGCGCGCGAGGCTGGCTACCGCGCGGTGTTCACCGCGGACCCGCACGTGGGCGGCCGCTACTCCGCGCTGACCGCGTTCGGCCTGGTGCCCTCGGGCCTGGCCGGGGTGGACCTGGTGGGGCTGCTCGACGACGCCGAGTCGGTCATCGATGTCCTCGCCCTCGACGAGGCCGACAATCCGGGTCTGCAGCTCGGCGCCGCCCTGGCGGGAACGCAGCCGCTGCGCGACAAGCTGATCATCCAGGATCTGGGCTCGGGCATCGTCGGCTTCGGCGACTGGGCCGAGCAGCTGGTGGCCGAGTCCACGGGCAAGCACGGCCGCGGCCTGCTGCCCGTGGTGGTCGAGGCCGACGCCCCGGAGACCACGTCTGACGCCGCGGACGTGCTCCAGGTGGTGCTCACCGCCGAGACCGACGACGAGGCCGCGGTGCCCGAGCACGGCGTCCTGCTGGCCGGGTCGCTGGGCGCGCAGCTCCTGCTGTGGGAGGTGGCCACGGCGGTCGCGGGTCGCCTCCTCGAGATCAACCCCTTCGATCAGCCCGACGTCGAGGCCGCCAAGGTGGCCGCCCGTGCATTGCTGCAGGGTGAGGCACCGGCGGAGGTCGCGAGCGTCCCGGTCGGCCCCGTGCAGGTGGCGGGTCTGCCCCAGGGCGTCGAGGCCTCCAGCCTGAGCGAGGTCCTCGAGGTGCTGCTGGGCCAGGTCGGCGAGGACGGCTACGTGGCGGTGCAGGCCTATCTGGACCGCCTGGGCGATCGCCGCCTCGAGCAGCTGCGCCCCGCGTTGGCCCGGCGCAGCGGCCGCCCCGTCACCTTCGGCTGGGGTCCGCGCTTCCTACACTCCACCGGTCAGCTGCATAAGGGCGGCCCGCGCACCGGCGTGTTCCTGCAGCTCGTCACCGACGACGCCGAGGACCTGCCCGTACCCGGGCGCGCATTCAGCTTCGGCACCCTCATCGCCGCCCAGGCGGCCGGGGACGCCGAGGTCCTGCGCGGTCACGGGCTCACCGTGATCACGGTGCAGCTGCCCCAGCGCGAGGCCGGCATCGAGGCGCTGCTCGAGGCTGCCGGTGCTCTCTGATCCGAGCGCCCGCGAGGCGGGCCCGGCGAATCCGCTGCGCGATCCCCGCGACCGTCGCCTCACGCGCATCGCGGGACCCTCGTGCCTCGTGCTCTTCGGCGTCACCGGCGATCTCGCCCGCAAGAAGCTGCTGCCGGCGATGTATGACCTCGCCGGACGTGGCCTGTTGCCGCCGGGGTTCTCGCTCGTGGGCTTCGGCCGCCGCGAGTGGAGCGACGCCGAGTTCGCCGCCTATGTGCGCGAGGCCGTCGTCGCCTCGGCGCGCACCCCGTTCAATGAGACGGTGTGGCAGCAGTTCTCCGGCGGGCTGCGGTTCGTCTCCGGTGCCTTCGACGACGACGACGCTTACGCCCGTCTCGGGGCTGTGCTGCGCGAGCTCGAGCGCTCGCGGGGGACGCGCCAGAACACCGCGTTCTACCTCTCGATCCCGCCGAGCTGGTTCGAGGAGGTCTGCCGGCAGCTCGCCGAGGCCGGCCTGGCCGAGCGCACCGCGTCCGGACTCACGGCGTCCGGTGCCCCGGGCACGTCCACCGCAAGGCCTGCACCCGCTGGCCGCCCGGCACCGTGGCGGCGCGTCGTCGTCGAGAAGCCCTTCGGCCATGACCTGGCCAGCGCGCAGGAACTCAATGCAGTGATCGAGCGGGTCTTCCCGCCCGAGTCGGTGTTCCGCATCGATCATTACCTGGGCAAGGAGACCGTCCAGAACATCCTCGCGTTCCGCTTCGCAAATCGGCTCTTCGAGCCCGTGTGGAGCGCGGAGCACGTGGACCACGTGCAGATCACGATGGCCGAGGACATCGGCATCGGCGGGCGCGCCTCGTACTACGACGGCGTCGGAGCGGCCCGGGACGTCATCCAGAACCACCTCCTGCAGCTGCTCGCCCTGACGGCAATGGAGGAGCCGATCTCCTTCGACGCCGATCACCTGCGCGCCGAGAAGGAGAAGGTGCTGGCCGCCGTCGAGATCCCGGCCACCGAAGCGGAAGCGAGCCTGCACTCCGCCCGCGGGCAGTACACCTCGGGCTGGCAGGGCGGCGAACGGGTGACCGGCTTTCTCGACGAGGAGGGCTTCAACCCGGCCTCGATCACCGAGACCTACGCCGCGCTCAAGCTGGGCATCCGCACGCGCCGCTGGCAGGGTGTCCCCTTCTATCTGCGCGCCGGCAAGCGCCTGGGCCGCCGCGTCACCGAGATCGCCGTGGTCTTTAAGCATCCTCCGCACCTGCTCTTCCCCGTGTACAGCGGCGATGAGTTCGGTCAGAATGCGATTGTCATCCGTGTCCAGCCCGATGAGGGTGTCACGCTGCGCTTCGCCTCCAAGGTTCCCGGCACCCAGGCTGAAGTGCGCGACGTCACGATGGACTTCGGTTACGGCCATGCCTTCACGGAGGACTCCCCCGAGGCCTATGAGCGCCTGATCCTCGATGTGCTGCTCGGTGAACCGCCGCTGTTCCCGCGGCAAGCGGAGGTGGAGCTGTCCTGGCGGATCGTCGATCCGTTCGTGAAGACCTGGGAGTCGCAGACCGTGCAGCCCCAGCCCTACGCCCCGGGCACGTGGGGGCCCGAGTCCGCGGACCTGCTGATGGCTCGCGACGGACGCGCCTGGAGGCGGCCATGAAGATCACGATGGAGTCCACGACCACCTCCCAGGTGGCCAAGCGGATCACCGCGCTGCGCGACGCCTCCGGCGTGGTCGCCCTGGGCCGCGTGCTCACCCTCGTGATCAGCACGGACGCCGACGGCGTCGAGCCGGCTCTGCGCGCCGCCAACGCCGCTTCGCTGGAGCACCCCTGCCGGATCGTGGTGCTCGCCCTCGGCGATCCCGCCGGCCCGGATCGGCTTGACGCCGAGATCCGCGTGGGCGGCGACGCCGGCGCGAGCGACATCGTGATCCTGCACTGCTCGGGGGCCAATGCCGAGCCCACCGAATCCCTCGTGGCCGCCCTGTTGCTGCCCGATGCCCCGATCGTGGTGTGGTGGCCGGGGCTCGCCCCGCATATCCCCGCCGAGACCGCGCTGGGACGGCTGGCCCACCGCCGCATCACGGATACGGCCGCTTCGCAGCACGCCGAGCGGGCCCTGTGGGCCCGCCGGGACGGGCACCGCGCCGGCGACACCGATCTGGCCTGGACCCGGCTGACGGCGTGGCGGACGCAGATGGCGGCCATCCTCGATGACCTCGATGCCTCCGAGATCACCGCGGTGGCCGTCGACGGCGCCCCCGACTCCCCCTCGACCCTGCTGCTCGCCGCGTGGCTGACCCTGGGACTGCGCGTGCCGGTCACGATCGCGCACACCCAGCGCGGCCACGGCATCCGCGCGGTCCGCCTGCGCCGAGACCGCGGGGACGTCGTCCTGTCCCGCTCGCAGTCCGAGGTCGCCAAGCTCTACCAACAGGGCCGCCCGGTCCAGCGGATCTCCCTGCCGCGGCGCACGGATCAGGACTGCCTGGCCGAAGAGCTGCGCCGCCTGGATCCCGACGTCATCCTCGGACAGGTCTTATCCGAGGGCCTGCCGCGCACCGATCTCGAGGCCGTGCTCGCCAGCGAACGCTGACACCCCCGCGTCCGCGCACCGCCACGGCCAACGACCTCTCCGACCACACCGCCTGCCCGAAGGAGCAATCATGGATCACGAGTTCTCTGCCCCGGGTGCTGAACCAGTCACGGTGGCTCCGGACCGCGACGAACTCGCGCGGCGCTGCGCCGACGCCCTGCTCGAGCGCATCGACGAGGATCTCTCGGCGCTCGGACGCGCCGACGTCGTGCTCACCGGGGGCAGCACCGGCATCGCCGTCATCGAGGCCCTGGCGGCCGCGCTGCGCGCCTCGGAGCGTGAGCTTTCCGGGCTGCATCTGTGGTGGGGCGATGAACGGTGGCTGCCCGCCGGGGATGCCGAGCGCAATGACCAGCAAGCCTTCGACGCCGGACTGGCCGGGCTGCTCGCTGCCCCGCGTCCCGGAGACCGCCCCGTGCTGCGCCGCGAACAGGTGCATCCCTTCGCCAGCGCGGACGCGGGCCTGAGCCTCGAGGAGGCGGCGAGGGCGATGGCCGCGGAACTGGCGGGAGTGGAGAGCTTCACGGTGCTCATGCTGGGCATGGGCCCGGACAGCCATGTGGCGAGCCTGTTCCCGGAGCATCCGGGCCTGAGCGCAGCCGGCAGCGATGCCGTGGCCGTGGACGACTCACCGAAGCCCCCGCCGCAGCGGTTGAGCATGACGTTTGAGTGCCTCAGCCGCGCCGAGCAGGTCTGGTTCACGGTGACCGGCGCGGACAAGGCCGAGGCCGTCGCCGTGGTGCGCGCTCTGCGCTCGCGCGGCGAGTACCAGCCTCAGCATCCGGCCTCGGGCGTGCGAGCTCGTCAGGGCGTGATGTGGTGGCTGGATGCGTTCGCCGCGGACGCGATCGACGCATAGCCGAGCGACGGCGATCCGCGAGAAGACGGTGTCAGAGCCGCCGTGCCGAGTGCGGACTAGAAGTCGACGCTGAGGCGGGCGAACACGCCGACCAGCACGATGGCCACGCCCCAGATCAGCGCGATCGTCACTGTGATGCGGGTCAGGAGGCGCTGCGAGCTACCGGAGGAGCTCATGGCCGAGGACACGCCACCGCCGAACATGTCGGAGACACCGCCGCCGCGGCCCTTGTGGAAGAGCACCAGCAGCACGAGGAACACGCTGAGCACCGCCACCAGGATCTGCAGGGGCAAGAGCAGGGCGTCCACGCGGATGATCTCCTTGAAGTCGGGTGTCGTGACGAGGGGTCGTGACAAGCGTTCGTGACGAGGCAGCGGCCTGACCCCAACAGGTCCGACACAGCGCGCCCGGGCGTCAGTCGAGCTTCACGATCCTAACAAACTCATCCGCGCTCAGGCTGGCACCGCCCACAAGCGCTCCGTCCACATCCGGCTGCGCGAGCAGCTCGGCCGCGGTCTCCCCCTTCACCGAGCCGCCGTAGAGCAAGCGAATCTGCTCGGCCGTCTCCGCGTCCGTCAGCGTGGCCAGCTCGGCCCGCAGGGCGGCGCACATCTGTTGGGCGTCCTCGGCGGAGGCGACCTCGCCGGTGCCGATCGCCCAGACCGGCTCGTAGGCCACCACGACGCCGGCCCGCTCCTGCGCGCTCAGCGGCTCCAGCGCCGCGCGCAGCTGGCTCAGCGTGTGCGCCACAGGCTCCCCGGCCTGGCGCACCTCGAGCGGCTCGCCGACGCACAGCACCGGGGTGAGCTCGTGACGCACGGCGGCGGACATCTTCTCGGCCACCACGGCGTCATCCTCGCCGTGCAGGGTGCGCCGCTCGGAGTGGCCCACCAGCACGTAGCGGCAGCCCAGGCGCGCGAGGAACGCGCCCGAGATCTCGCCGGTGTAGGCGCCGGAGTCGTGCTGAGAGAGGTCCTGACCGCCGTAGGACAGCTCAAGGCGGTCCGCCGTGATCAGGGTCTGCACCGAGCGCAGGTCGGTGAAGGGCGGGAAGACGGCGACCTCGACGCGCTCGTGGTCATGACCGGCGTCGGAGAGCTGCCACGAGATCTGCTGGACCAGCGTGACGGCCTCGAGATGGTCCAGGTTCATCTTCCAGTTGCCCGCGATGAGCACGGGGCGGCTGGTCTCGGCCATGCTCAGGCCTCCTGTCCGCTCAGGGCCTCGACGCCGGGCAGCTGCTTGCCCTCGAGGTACTCCAGGGAGGCACCGCCACCGGTGGAGATGTGGCCGAAGTCCTCGTCGGCAAAGCCGAGGCTGCGCACGGCCGCGGCGGAGTCGCCGCCGCCCACCACGGACAGACCAGACACCTCGGTGAGGGCCTGGGCCACGGCGCGGGTGCCCTCGGCGAAGGCATCGAACTCGAACACGCCCATAGGGCCGTTCCAGAACACGGTGGCCGCACCGGAGATCTGCTCCGCGAAGGCGCGGGCCGAGTCGGGTCCGATGTCGAGACCCAGAGCATCGGCCCCGTGGGCGCCGGTGGTCAGAGCGTCCACGGGCAGGACCTCGTGCTCGGCGTCGGCGGCGAAGCGTGCAGCCATGACGATGTCGGTGGGCAGGACGATCCGGGCGGCCCCGGCCTCGGAGCGCCGCAGGTAGTCGCGCACCGTGTCGAGCTGATCCTCCTCCAGCAGCGAGGCACCCACCTCGCGGCCCTGGGCCTTGAGGAAAGTGAAGAGCATGCCGCCGCCAATGAGCAGGGTGTCCGCCTTGTCGAGCAGGTTGTCGATCACGGCGAGCTTGTCGGAGACCTTCGATCCACCCAGGACCACCACATAGGGCGACTGGGGGGACTCGGTGAGGCGGGAGAGCACCTCGAGCTCGGTGGCCACCAGCGGACCCTGGTAGGCCGGCAGCAGTGCGGCGACATCGTAGACGGAGGCGTGCTTGCGGTGCACCGCGCCGAAGGCGTCGCCAACATAGGCGCCGTCCTCCCCGGCCAAGGCTGCCATCTCGGTGGCGAGCTCGCGACGCTCGGCGTTGTCTTTCGAGGTCTCGCGGGCATCGAAGCGGACGTTCTCCAGCAGCAGGACGTCCCCGTCCTGCAGCTGCTCGGCCTGGGCGCGAGCGTCCTCGCCCGTGACGTCCTGGGCGAGGCGGACGGTGCGGCCCAGCAGCTCGGTGAAGCGCTGCGCGACGGGACCCAGGGAGTACTGCGGGTCCGGCTCCCCCTTCGGTCGGCCGAGGTGAGCCATGACGATGACTTTGGCTCCGGCCTCGGACAGATCGCGCACCGCGGGCAGCGAGGCTCGGATGCGGCCGTCGTCGGTCACCGTGGATCCATCGAGCGGGACGTTGAGGTCCGAGCGAATCAGGACGGTTCGTCCGGCCACGTCCGTGGCGAGCAGGTCCTTGACAGTCTGAGCGGTCATCATCGTCCTTCCGGGGGGCGGGTGCGGTGCTGGTGTTCAGTCTAGGCGCGGACCGTGAGGCCACACGTGGGGGCGAGATCACGGCCCGCGCCGGGCGAGGCGTCCACCCTCCCGGCTCGCCGCGCGTGCGGCGGGGCCGGGACGGTGGACGTCGGCTCAGAGCCGCTCGCCGATGTAGGAGGTGAGATCGAGCAGCTGGCAGGTGTAGCCGTACTCGTTGTCGTACCATCCGATGATCTTGACGGTCTGACCGATGGACTTGGTCAGCGGGGCGTCGAAGATGCAGGCGGCCTCGTTAGTCACGATGTCCGAGGAGACCAGCGGTGCCTCGGAGTACACCAGGCGGCCGGCCATGGGACCGGACTCGGCGGCCTTCTTGAAGGCCTCGTTGATCTCCTCGATCTCCACGTGGCGCGTGAGCTCGACCGTGAGGTCCGTGGCGGAGCCGGTGATCACGGGCACGCGCATCGCGAAGCCGTCCAGCTTGCCCTTGAGCTCCGGGATGACCTCGCCGATCGCCTTCGCGGCACCGGTGGAGGTGGGCACCATGTTCTGCGCGGCGGCACGGGCCCGACGCCGGTCCTTCTTGTGGACGTTGTCGTGCAGGTTCTGATCGCCGGTGTAGGCGTGGATGGTGGTCATGATGCCGTCGACCACGCCGAACTCGTCGTTGAGGACCTTGGCCATGGGGGCCAGGCAGTTGGTGGTGCAGGATGCGTTGGAGACGATGTGCATCGAGTCCGCGTCGTAGGTGGACTCGTTCACGCCCATCACGAAGGTCCCGTCCACGTCGGTGCCGGGAGCGGAGATGACGACCTTCTTGGCGCCGGCGTCGAGGTGCGCCTGGGCCTTGGGGCCGGAGGTGAAGATGCCGGTGCAGTCCACCACGATGTCCACGCCGAGCTCGCCCCACGGCAGCTGCGCGGGATCGGTCTCCTGGAAGAGCTTGACGGACTTCCCGTCGATGCTGAAACCGCCGTCCTCGAGCTCGATCTCACCCGGGAAGGGGCCGAGGATCGTGTCGAACTTCGTGAGCCACAGCAGATCCTCGGGGTCGGCGAGGTCGTTGATGGCCACCAGCTCCAGCTCGGTGTTGCGGGTGGTCAGCGCGCGCAGCGCGGTGCGGCCGATGCGGCCAAAGCCGTTGAGGGCGATCTTCGTCATGGTTCTCTCCTTGAGTCAACAGAAGACGGGTGGGTCAGTGGTGGAAATGACTGACGCACGCAGCACGACGCTGGGCCACGCACGCGCCGCCCGATCCCGGCCGCACAGCCTTCTGGGCGGCCAGGTCGGTCACGGCGGAGTGTTCGGCGGCGAGGCGTCATCGCGGGGCATGCCCGCCGATGACATCGTTCTCACCGCCGAGAGTTCATCACGGGGTGATGAGGCTCGAGGCACCCTGACGGGCAGCCTCGAAACGCGACTGGACGTCGGCCCAGTTCACGATGTTCCAGATCGCCTTGACGTAGTCGGCCTTGACGTTCTTGTAGTCGAGGTAGAACGCGTGCTCCCACATGTCCAGCATGAACAGCGGGATGGTGGCCACGGGGACACCGTTCTGCTGGTCGTAGAACTGCTCGATCACAAGGTTGCCGCCGAGCGGCTCGTAGGCCAGCACGGCCCAGCCCGAGCCCTGCAGTCCCAGTGCCGCGGCGTTGAACTGCGCACGGAAGGCGTCGAAGGAGCCGAAGTACTCGTCGATGGCGGAGGCCAGCTCACCGGTGGGCTTGTCGCCGCCCTCGGGAGACAGGTTCTTCCAGAACACCGAGTGATTGGTGTGACCGCCCAGGTGGAACGCGAGGTCCTTCGAGAGCTGGTTGATGTTGCCGAAGTCCTCGGCCTCGCGAGCCTTCGCCAGCTTCTCGAGGGTGTCGTTGGCACCCTTCACATAGGTGGCGTGATGCTTGGAGTGGTGCAGCTCCATGATGGCCGCGGAGGTGTGCGGCTCCAGGGCGGCGTAGTCATAGTCCAGCTCGGGCAGCGTGTACTCAGCCATGTGTCCTCCTTGAGGTCGTGGGCGGTACCGCACGGCTGTGCGGCACCTGAGGCGGCGATGCGGTGGTCGACGCAGCGGCGCGCACGATGCACGCCCGCTGACGGACAACCCGGCGTCGCCTTCGACTCCATCCTGGTCGGTTCGCCTCCCACATGCCAGTGTCAGGCGGCTGCGTCGCGCGGGGATCGCTTCGCGATCCGCGAACGTCGGCTAGACGGCGTCGTCGCCCTCGAGCTCGGCGACGACTGCCTCATCGGTCCCGGGAAGGCCCAGTTCGGCGGCGCGCTTGTCCGCGGTGGCCAGCAGGCGACGAATGCGCCCGGCGATCGCGTCCTTCGTCATCGGCGGATCCGCGAGGCGGCCCAGCTCGTCGAGGGAGGCCTGCTTGTGCTGGATGCGCAGGGTCCCGGCGTAGCGCAGGTGCTCGGGTGCCTGTTCGCCCAAGATTTCCAGGGCCCGCTCCACACGGGCGCCGGCGGCCACGGCCGCCTGGGCCGAACGGCGCAGATTGGCGTCGTCGAAGTTGGCCAGGCGATTGGCGGTGGCGCGGACCTCTTTGCGGGTCCGGCGCTCTTGCCATGCCGACGCCGTCTGCTCGGCGCCGACGCGGGTGAGCAGGGCGGCGATGGCCTCGCCGTCGCGGATCACCACGCGGTCGGCCTGGCGAACCTCGCGGGCCTTCGCGCTGATGCCCAGACGGCGGGCCGCACCCACCAGCGCCAGGGCTGCCTCGGGCCCGGGGCACGTGACCTCGAGCGAGGCCGAGCGGCCTGGCTCGGTCAGCGAGCCGTGGGCGAGCAGGGTACCGCGCCACACCGCCGCCGTCTCGGCCACCGAGCCGTTGACGAGGGCGGCGGGAAGTCCGCGCACGGGCCGACCGCGCTGGTCCAGCAGCCCGGTCTGCCGGGCGAGTGCTTCGCCATCGTTGACCACTCGGATCATGTAGCGGCGTCCGCGGCGCAGATTGCCGCCGGAGATCACGACGATCTCGGAGGGGTAGCCGTAGACCTCGGTCAGGGCGGTGCGCAGGCGCCGCGCGGTGGCGGCGTGGTCCAGCTCGGCCTCGACGACGATCTTCCCGGAGATCAAATGCAGTCCCCCGGCGAAGCGCAACATGGCGGCGACCTCCGCGCGCCGCTCGCCCAGGGTGGGCACCGCAACGCGGGCCAGCTCCTCCTTGAGTTCGGCCGTCAATGCCACTGCGGATCTCCTCGTGCGGGGGTGAAGGGGGCTCGAGCGTGCCCGGTGTTCAGGGCCTTAGGGACGATTGCACTCGTCCATAGCCTCCTGGAACGCGACGGCCAGTCGCAGCGGATCATGGACGGCTCGGTCGCGGGCACTGGCCACTGTACTAAACACGACGCAGGCGCCCAGGCGCTGCGCCGCGTCCTCGAATGTGGCTTGGTCGGCCACCGTGGTGGGCGATGATCGCGTCAAAGCACAGGGACGGCGCGTGGTGATGCAGCACGTCGAGGTGATCGGCGTGGGTCATACCAGCCGTCTCCTGTTCGCCCGTGCGGAGATTCGTGACGAAGATCTTCTTGGCCGACGTGGTGTCCAGGGCCGAGCGGACCTCCGGCAGCAGCAGGTGCGGCAGCACCGAGGTATACAGCGAGCCCGGCCCGAGCACGATGAAATCGGCCTCCATGATGGCCACGATCGCCTCGGGCGCAGGCGTGGCGTCCTCGGGGTGCAGGCGCACGTCCGTGACCCGCCCGGTGTGGGCGGCCTCGGCGAGAGCCACCTGACCGGTGACGCGCTCGCGGCGCAGGAGGCCCTCCTGCTCCGAGAGCACGGAGCCGGAGATCGTCAGGGGCTGCCGGGAGATCGGCAACACCTGTCCGTGAGCGCGCAACAGGGCACCGGCCCACAGCAGCCCGTCCACGGGGTCGCCCAGCAGCTCCCACAGGGCCACGATCAGCAGATTGCCCAACGCATGGTTCTCGAGCGTTGCCTCCTCCCGGGGGACCTGGGTGGCGCGGAAGCGATGCTGCATGACGCTGGCCCACGTGCGGCCCCAGTCGGTGTCATCGCACAGTGCGGCCAGTGCCATGCGCAGATCGCCCGGGGGCAGGACGTCCATCTCGCGGCGAATCGTGCCGGAGGAGCCGCCGTCGTCGGCCACGGTCACGACGGCGGTCAGCTCGCCGGCCACGTGGCGCAGCGCCGTCAACGAACCCGAGAGACCGTGGCCGCCACCCAGGGCGGTGACCCTCGGTCCAGGGCCGGCGGCGCCGCTGGCCAGGTTCCGGGTCTCCGGGGCCATGACGTGGGGCGGAATGGGCAGCTGGGCGGTGTTGTGGACGCTCATTCGCGGCCCATGTCTCGGTGGCTGACGTGGACGGTCACCCCGGGCAGCTCGGCGAGCCGGCGCCCGATCTCCTCGGTGACGGCCACCGAACGGTGCTTGCCGCCGGTGCAGCCGATGGCCACCGTGGCGTAGTGCTTGTTCTCCCGCAGATAGCCCTCGAAGACGGGCTCGAGCATGCGGACATACTGATCCACGAACTCGAGCACTCCGGGCTGGCCGAGCACGAATTCTGAGACCTCCGAGTCGCGGCCGGTGAACGGGCGCAGGGCGGGGACCCAGTGCGGATTGGGGATGAAGCGCATGTCCGCCACGAAGTTCGCGTCCGTGGGCAGTCCGTACTTGAAGCCGAAGCTCATCAACGTCAGGCGCAGCGTGGGCGGTCCCTCGTCCGTGAACAGCTTGGTGACCTCGCTGGCCAGGCCATGGACATTGAGCTCGGAGGTGTCGATGACCAGATGCGAGCGCTCCTTGAGATCGCTGAGCACCTCCCGCTCGGCGCGGATCCCGTCGAGCAGCCGGGCGTTGCCCTGCAGGGGATGGGGACGGCGGCCGGCCTCGAAGCGGCGGACCAGAACGTCATCGGAGGCGTCCATGAAGAGCACGCGGGTCTCGATGCCGGTGGTGCGCAGGGTGGACATTGCATCCCGCAGCTCGGCGAAGTACGCGCGGGAGCGGACGTCCACCACGATGGCCAGCCGGTCGAAGGCCTCGGGCGAGCGGGCGACCAGGGCGGCGAGGGTGGGCAGCAGCTGCGGGGGCATGTTCTCCACCACGTACCAGCCGTTGTCCTCGAGGACGTGGGCGGCGGTGCTGCGCCCGGCGCCGGACATGCCGGTGATCACGAGCACCTCGGAGAGGGAGGGCTTGCTGGCGGCCAGCTCCTCGGGGACGCGGGGGGTCTCGGGGTCCTGCGGCAGGTCCTTCTCGCTCATGGCTCCACTCTATCCGGGCGGGCTCGGTGCGGGCGGTGCGTCGGGTCCGTCAGGTCCGTCTGACGTCTCAGCGTGTGCTTCGGCCGGGGCCAATCCCTCGACAATCGCCTCGGCCAGCCGCGCGCCGATGCCGTGCACCTCTTGGACACCCTCGACGCCGGCCGAGCGAATCCGCGCGACCGAGCCGAAGTGGGCCAGCAGGGCTTGCCGCTTGGCCGGGCCGAGCCCGGGAATCGCATCCAACGCGGAGGCGGTCATGGCCTTGCCGCGCTTGGCCCGGTGCGCGGTGATCGCGAAGCGGTGCGACTCATCGCGCAGGCGCTGCAGCAGATAGAGCCCCTGGGAGGCGCGCGGCAGCACCAGCGGGAACTCGTCCCCGGGCAGCCACACCTCCTCAAGCCGCTTGGCTAGGCCGATCACCGGTAGCTCGTCCAGGCCCAGCTCCTCCAGGACCGCGGCCGCCGCCGCCACCTGGGGCGGGCCGCCGTCGACCACCACGAGCGAGGGCGGATAGGAGAACTTCTTCTTCGCGCCGGTGTCCTCCTCGGCCTCGATCTGGCCGCTGAAGGGTGCGGCCGAGGAGGCCTCGGCGGCCATGCGGCTGAAGCGGCGGCGCAGCACGTCGCGCAGCGAGGCCGTGTCATCCCGGGCGGCGTCCCCGGTCACGTTGAAGCGGCGGTAGTCGGCCTTCTTCGGTAGCCCGTCCTCGACCACCACCATCGAGCCCACCACATTGGTGCCCTGGGAGTGCGAGATGTCGTAACACTCGATGCGCAGCAGCGGCTCGTCGAGCTCGAGCGCTTCCTGCAGCTCGCGCAGGGCGGCCGAGCGGGCGGTGATGTCCCCCGAGCGGCGGGTCTTGTGCAGGGCCAGCGCCATCTCGGCGTTCTCCTGCACCGTCTTCATCAGATCGGACTTGTCGCCGCGGCGCGGTACGCGGATGGTGACCTTCGAGCCTCGGATCTTGGAGAGCCACACCATGAGGTTCTCGGCGTCCGGCGGCAGGGCGGGCACGAGCACCTCGGCCGGGATGCGCCGGGCATCGGTCTCATCGCCGTAGACCTGCTGGATCAACTGCTGCACCATCTCCGGGATGGTGACCTCCTCAACGCGCTCCATGATCCAGCCGCGCTGGCCCCGCACCCGCCCCTGACGGACGTTGAACACCTGCACGGCCACCTCGAGCTCATCGGCGTGCAGCGCGTAGAGGTCGGCCTCGGTCTGTTCGGGCAGCACCACCGAGTTGCGTTCGAAGACCTTGCGCAGGGCCGCGGCGTCGTCCCGCAGCCGGGCCGCGTCCTCATAGCGCAAGTCCTCGACCGCCTCGGCCATCTGCGCCTCGAGCTGGTTGATGAATCGGGCGGCGTCTCCGGCCATGAAGTCGCAGAAGTCCTGGGCCAGCCCGCGGTGCTCGGCCGGGGAGATCTTGCCCACGCAGGGCGCGGAGCACTTGCCGATGTAGCCCAGCAGACACGGCCGATCCTGGGCCTTGGCCCGCCGGAACACCCCGGCCGAGCACGTGCGCACGGGGAAGACGCGCAGCATCAGATCCGCCGTCTCGCGGATGGCCTTGGCCGGGTGGAACGGGCCGAAGTACTTCACGCCGGGCTTCTTGTCTCCGCGCATGACCTGCACGCGGGGGAACTGCTCATTCATGGTCACCGCGAGGTACGGGTAGGACTTGTCGTCCCGGTACATGATGTTGAACCGGGGGCGGTACTCCTTGATCCAGGTGTACTCGAGCTGCAGCGCCTCGACCTCGCTCGAGACCACCGTCCACTCCACGGCGGTGGCGGTGAAGACCATGGTTCGGGTCTTGGTGGCCAGCTTCGCGGGGTCCTGAAAGTAGGACCCCAGGCGGGCCCGCAGGTTCTTGGCCTTGCCCACGTAGATCACGCGAGCGTCCTTGTCGCGGAAGCGGTAGACGCCCGGCGTCGTCGGGATCTCCCCCGGTCCGGGGCGGTACGTGCTGGGATCGGCCATGGCGGCGGGCCCTCAGGCCTGGTCGGCCGGCGGGGCGTTGAACGAGTCCACCCGCTCCTGACCGGTCAGCGCCGCGATGGCGTCCATGATCTGCGCGGTGGCGTGCTTGCGCTGCGGCAGGGTGTGCTTGCGCCCGGGGTGGCCGAAGTGCAGCGGCTCACCGAAGCTCAGCGTGAAGCGATGCGGGCGGGGCAGCCGCGCATCGGGAGCCTGCAGACGCTCCGTGCCGATCAGCCCCACGGGCACCACGGGGGCACCGGTGGTGAGGCTCAGCCACCCGACGCCGGTCCGGCCCCGGTAGAGCCGCCCGTCGCGGCTGCGGGTGCCCTCGGGGTAGATGCCCACGCCATGGCCCTGCTCGAGCAAGCGCACGAGCTCCTCGAGGGCGGCCACCGACGCCGCCTGCTCGCCGCGTTGCACCGGGATCGATCCCACGGAGTCAAAGAACCACTTCATCGCCCGACCCTTGGGACCGGGCTGCGTGAAGTACTCGGCCTTGGCAAAGAAGTGCACCATGCGCGGGCTCAGCGCCTGCAGGAGCGGCGAGTCCAGGAAGGACAGGTGGTTCGAGGCCAGGATGAACGGGCCGTCGTCGGGAACGTTCTCGATGCCGCGGATCTCCGGGCGGCAGGACAGCCGGAAGAACGCGCCGAAGGACCGGCGAATGGCTTCGTTGGTGGCCATGGTCTCCTCGTGAGGGGTGAGACGGTGGGTGCGGGATGGTGTGACGAGGTGGTGTGGCGGTCAGCCTACGCGAGCACGTCGGCGAGGAAGCGGCCGGTGTGGGAGGCCTCGACGCGGGCCACCTGCTCCGGGGTGCCGGTGGCCACGATGGTGCCGCCGCCGGAACCGCCCTCGGGGCCGAGGTCGATGACGTGGTCCGCGGACTTGATCACGTCGAGGTTGTGCTCAATGGTGACCACCGTGTTGCCCTTGTCCACGAGCGACTGCAGGACCTGCAGCAGGCGGCGAATGTCCTCGAAGTGCAGACCCGTGGTGGGCTCATCGAGCACGTAGATGGAGCGGCCATTGGAGCGGCGCTGCAGCTCGGCGGCCAGCTTGACGCGCTGCGCCTCGCCGCCGGAGAGCGTGGTGGCCGGCTGTCCCAGGCGAACGTAGCCCAGCCCCACGTCCACGAGCGTGGTGAGGTAACGCGAGATCTTCGTGTAGGAGCTGAAGAACTCGGCCGCCTCCTCGATCGGCATGTCGAGGACTTCGGCGATGTTCTTGCCCTTGTAGAGGACCTCGAGAGTCTCCCGGTTGTAGCGGGCCCCCTGGCAGACCTCACAGGGCACGTAGACGTCCGGCAGGAAGTTCATCTCGATCTTCAGGGTGCCGTCGCCCGAGCACGCCTCGCAGCGTCCGCCCTTGATGTTGAAGGAGAACCGGCCCTGCTGGTAGCCGCGCACCTTCGCCTCCGGGGTTTCGGCGAAGAGCTTGCGGATCGCGTCGAACACGCCGGTGTAGGTGGCCGGATTGGAGCGCGGGGTGCGTCCAATGGGGCTCTGGTCCACGTGGACCACCTTGTCCAGATGCTCGAGGCCGTCCACGGTACGGTGCCGGCCGGGCACGTGCTTGGCCCCATTGAGCTTGTTCGCCAGCACCTTATAGAGGATCTCGTTGATCAGCGTGGACTTGCCGGAGCCGGACACGCCGGTGACCGCGGTGAGCACACCGAGCGGCACCGTGATGGAGACATTGTCCAGGTTGTTCTCGCGAGCTCCCTTGACCGTGATCATGCGCTTCTTGTCGGTCTTGCGCCGCCGTGCCGGCACGGGAATGCTGCGCCGCCCGGCGAGGTAATCGCCGGTGATGGAGCGCTCGTTGGCCTTGAGGTCCTCGAGGGAGCCGGAGTGGACCACCTCTCCCCCGCGCTCGCCGGCGTTGGGCCCGATGTCCACAATCCAGTCGGCCTCGGCGATCGTGTCCTCGTCATGCTCGACGACGATCAGCGTGTTGCCGAGATCGCGCAAGCGCACGAGGGTCTCGATCAGGCGTCGATTGTCCCGCTGGTGCAGGCCGATCGAGGGCTCGTCGAGCACGTAGAGCACACCCACCAGGCCGGAGCCGATCTGTGTGGCCAGGCGGATGCGCTGGGCCTCACCGCCGGAGAGGGTGCCAGCGGAGCGTTCCAGATTGAGGTATTCCAGGCCGACGTCGAGCAGGAAGGTCAGACGCGCGAGCAGCTCCTTGAGGACCTGGTCGGCGATACGCCGCTCCCGCTCGGTGAGCGTGAGGGACTCGAGGAAGGCGAGGGCCTCACGGAGGGGCAGGCGGGTGGCCTGGGAGATGGACAGCCCGTTGACCAGCACGTTGAGGACCGTGGGATTCAGGCGGGCGCCCTGGCAGGCCGGGCACGGAATCTCCCGCATGAAGGACTCGTAGCGTTCGCGGGCCGAGTCTGACTCGGTCTCGAGATGCTTGCGCTCGATGTAAGGGATGACACCTTCGAAGCCGGTGGTGTAGCGGCGTTCGCGGCCGAAGCGGTTGCGGAAGGCGACCTCCACCTTGAAGTCCTTGCCGCGCAGAATGGCCTGGCGGGCCGCGGAGGGCAGCCGGTGCCAGGGGGTGTCCATGGAGATCTTCAGGTCCTTGGCGATGCCGGCCAGGATGCGCTGCCAGTAGTCGGCGGTGGACTTGCCGATGGACCACGGGGCGATGGCCCCGCCGGAGAGGGACAGCTCGTCATTGGGGACCACGAGCTCCTCGTCCACCTGCAGGCGGGAGCCGATGCCGGTGCATTCCGGGCACGCGCCGTAGGGGTTGTTGAAGGAGAAGGAGCGGGGCTCGATCTCATCCACGGTCTGCTCGTGCCCATTCGGGCAGGAGAGCTTCTCGGAGAACTGGCGGTAGCGGGCGTTGCCCTCGGCGTCACGGCCGTGGAACTCCTGGGTGTTCTTCTTGCCTGCGTCGTCGACCACGTCGACGTCGACGAACTCCGCCACGACGAGGCCGTCGGCCAACTTCAGCGCGGTCTCCACGGAATCCGTGAGGCGCTGGCGGATGCCGTCCTTCATGGCCAAGCGGTCCACCACCACCGCAATGGTGTGCTTGTACTGCTTCTGCAGCGTGGGCGGATCCGTGAGCTGGACGAGTTCCCCGTCCACCACGGCGCGGGCGAAGCCCTGCGTGGCGAGCTGGGTGAAGAGGTCGACGAACTCGCCCTTGCGGCCGCGCACCACCGGGGCGAGCACCTGGAAGCGGGTGCGCTCGGGCAGTTCGAGGAGCTGGTCCACAATCTGCTGCGGTGTCTGCCGGTGGACCGGCTCGCCGCACTCAGCGCAATGCGGCACGCCGACGCGCGCCCACAGCAGGCGCATGTAGTCGTAGATCTCGGTGATGGTGCCGACCGTGGAGCGCGGATTGCGGTTGGTGGACTTCTGGTCGATGGACACGGCCGGGGACAGGCCCTCGATGAAGTCCACGGCGGGCTTGTCCACGCGGCCGAGGAACATGCGGGCGTAGGACGACAGGGACTCGACGTAGCGC
>JAUNTT010000024.1 GCA_030538555.1 Micrococcus sp. | reverse complement strand
GCTTGACACCCCCTCCAACGGCGAAGCCCGCCTGTCTCCGGGATACTCGGTGGGGATCCTGCAGCAGGAGCCCCCGCTGAACGAGGAGAAGACCGTACTCGGCAACGTCCAGGAGGGCGTCGGCGAGATCTACTCCAAGCTTCAGCGGTACAACGAGATCTCCGAGCAGATGGCCGATCCGGACGCCGACTTCGACGCCCTCATGGAAGAGATGGGCACCCTGCAGACCGACATCGACGCCGCCAACGCCTGGGACCTGGACTCCCAGCTGGAGCAGGCCATGGACGCCCTGCGCTGCCCTCCCGGGGATGCCGACGTGAGCGTGCTCTCCGGCGGTGAGCGCCGCCGAGTGGCCCTGTGCCGGCTGCTGCTCTCCAAACCGGACCTGCTGCTGCTCGACGAGCCCACCAACCACCTCGACGCCGAGTCCGTGCTGTGGCTGGAGCAGCACCTGGCCGACTACGAAGGCGCGGTCCTCGCCGTGACCCACGACCGCTACTTCCTCGACCACGTCGCCGAGTGGATCTGTGAGGTCGACCGCGGTCGCCTGTACCCCTACGAGGGCAACTACACCACCTATCTCGAGACAAAGAAGGCTCGCCTCGAGATCCAGGGCAAGAAGGACGCGAAGCTGGCCAAGCGCCTGTCCGAGGAGCTCGACTGGGTGCGTTCCAACGCCAAGGGCCGTCAGGCCAAGTCGAAGGCCCGCCTGGCTCGCTACGAGGAGATGGCCGCCGAGGCAGAGAAGACCCGGAAGCTGGACTTCGAGGAGATCCAGATCCCGCCGGGCCCGCGCCTGGGCAATGTGGTCATCGAGGCCAAGGACCTCAAGAAGGGCTTCGACGATCGCGTCCTGATCGACGGCCTGTCCTTCTCGCTGCCGCGCAACGGCATCGTCGGCGTGATCGGCCCCAACGGCGTCGGCAAGACCACCCTGTTTAAGACCATGGTGGGCCTGGAGCCGCTCGACGGCGGTGAGCTCAAGGTCGGCGAGACCGTGAAGATCTCCTACGTGGACCAGTCACGCGGCAACATCGACCCGGAGAAGTCCCTGTGGGAGGTCGTCTCCGACGGGCTCGACTACATCAAGGTCGGCAACGTGGAGATGCCCTCGCGGGCCTACGTCTCCGCATTCGGCTTCAAGGGCCCGGACCAGCAGAAGAAGGCGGGCGTACTCTCCGGTGGTGAGCGCAATCGTCTCAACCTGGCGCTGACGCTCAAGGAGGGCGGCAACCTGCTGCTCCTCGATGAGCCCACCAACGACCTTGACGTGGAGACCCTGACCTCCCTGGAAAACGCGCTGCTCGAGTTCCCCGGCTGCGCCGTCGTCGTCTCGCACGACCGCTGGTTCCTCGACCGCGTGGCCACCCACATGCTGGCCTACGAGGGCACCGAGGAGAACCCGGCGAACTGGTACTGGTTCGAGGGCAACTTCGAGTCCTACGAGGCCAACAAGGTGGAGCGGCTCGGCCCCGAGGCCGCCCGCCCGCACCGCGTGACCCACCGCAAGCTCACGCGCGACTGACCCGTCAGCGGCGTCGGCCCCGCCCCCGGCCGCGGCGCAGCACCGTGCGCAGCGCCAGTTGCTGCACGGTGTTCGCCACGGTGGACCGGGTGCGCGCCGCCGCGCCGACGGGAACCCGCATCATGCCCTCCTGCGCCACGGTGGCCACGAGCAGACCGTCGCGGGTGTAGATGTGTCCCAGACCCAGCCCCCTCGCCCCTTGGGCGGAGGGGCTCGTCTGCGTATAGAGCAGCCAGTCATCCACCCGGGCCTCGCGGTGGAACCACATGGCGTGATCCAGCGACGCGCCCGTCAGGCCCGGCTGAGACCACGCCAGGCCGTGCTGACGCAGGATCGGTTCCAGCAGGGTGTAGTCGGAAGCGTAGGCCAGGGCGGCTCGGTGCTGCTGCGGGTCATCACCGAGCGGGGAGAACGTCTTGAGCCACACCGCGGACGTGGCCGTCTGCTGCTTCGGCTTCCGGAAGTACAGGGCGGGCTCGATGTGACGGATGTCGAAGGCACGGGACCAGGACCACTCCTCCGCCACGGGGTGTTTGATGCCGCCGATCTGCTCGGCCGTGGTGGGCAGCTCCTCCGGGTCCGGCAAGCCGGTGGGCATCGCCAGGTGGTGGTCGAGGCCCTCGGCGGGCTCTTGGAAGGAGCAGGTCAGCGCCATGATGGCCTGATCATGCTGGGTTGCCAGGACGCGGCGCACCGAGAACGAGCGGCCGTCGCGCAGATTCTCCACGGTGAACGTGATGGGGGCCGTGGCGTCGCCGCGCCGGATGAAATAGCCGTGCAGGGAATGCGCCGGACGGTCCTCGGCCACGGTGCGCGAGGCGGCCGTGAGGCACTGGCCCAGCACCTGCCCGCCGAACACATGGCCGTGCCCCTGGGGCGGGGTGTGCCCCGTGAAGCGGGTCTCGCCGGTCACCGGGTGTGCTGGCGCGTCCTCGAGGGCCAGCAGGGCCCGCAGCTTGTCGGTCGGGTCGGCGGGCGCATCCGCGGGCGGAGTGAGCGGACGACGTCGGGACGGATCAGGGGTGGGGGCCATGCTGAGTTCCCTTCGCGTGCCTGAAATAATCGGACCATGTCTACCTTGCCTCACGCATCCTCGGCGAACCAGCACACCACGACCCTGCGCTTGACGCAGGAGCAGGCGGTCACGGACCTGGAGCAGTTCGCGCAGCGCGCCAAGCGGATCCAGGACTCGGGCATGCGCCTGCAGGTGGTCGGGTCTCGGTCCGGGCAGACCGGCGGCGTGCTGGCCCAGTACGTGTGCGTCATGCAGCCCCGCGGCCTGGGCGACGACGTGCCCACCGTGCTCGGCCTGCGCACCGTGGGCGTCGAGGCGGACGACGCCGTCCAGGGCCTGGACGTGACCGTGCCGTTGGCTGCCGTGCTCGAGCGCACCGCGCGGATGAAGGACACCGCCAGCGTGGAGTTCGCCGTCCCGCCCACGCAGACACCGCAGAGCTGGACGGCCCTGACGCCGCCCCGCACTGGGTGGACGCAGGTCGCCGAGGTGGCGAACGAGGACCTCGTGGAGGTCGCCACGTCGGGCGTGGCGGCGATGCGGGAGGCGCTGCCCACCGATCCGGGGGATGCGGTGGTGCAGAAGGCGCGCGCCGCGGTTTGGGGTCAGATGCTCGGCGAGCCAGCGGTCGTTCCGGCGGGCTCGGCGTTCGCCGCCTACGCGCTGGGCTTCCTGGTTCCTGGGGGTCGCGCGCAGGTGCTGCAGTCCGGGCCGTGGACGCGCCTGGACACGGTGGGCGGGTTCGTTCTGCACCGTCCCGCCGTCGCGCTGTAGCGCGCGCGACGGGCGCGCCTCAGGCGGAGTTCTGCAGGGAGTGCGCGGCCCGCTCGAGGTAATCCCACAGCTCGGCCTCGTGCAGGGCAGAGATCTCGACGCCGTCCAGGGCGGCCCGCATGTGCCGCAGCCAGGCGTCGCGTGCGGCCGGGTCCACGCGGAAGGGCATGTGCCGCATCCGCAGCCGCGGGTGGCCGCGACGCTCAGAGTAGGTGCGCGGCCCGCCCCAGTACTGCTCGAGGAACATGCGCAGGCGCTCTTCGGCGCCCTCCCAGTCCTGGTCCGGGTACATCGGCGCGAGGAGCGGATCCGTCTTGACGCCGGCGTAGAAGCGCGCCACCAGATCGCGAAAGAACGCGTGGCCGCCGACAGCCTCGTAGAAGCTCGTGGCCTGGCCCGGCGCCGGCAGGCCGGTGGCGGGCGCTGCCGTCGGCGCGTTGGGCGGCTGCGAACCGGTGACCGGTTCCACCTCGGCGGGCCGATCCATCAGGCCGGTGACCTGGGTGGGACGGTTCGCATGCCGGGGCTTGAGCACCGCGATCGGTGCCCCGAGTCGGGAAGAGAACTCCGGCAGATGCGGCATCTGCGCGGGGGCCTGCGGCACAATCTCCACCGCGACATTCAGGGAGTTGGCGATGAAGCAGCGGGCGTGGGCCTGCTCGTGCAGCCCGTCGGCCGCGTCGCGCTGCGCCTCATCGGCCAGCCACACCTCGGGCCGCAAGGTGGCCGCGGTGAGCCGACCTGCGCCGTCGTTGTCCACCTCGAGGACACCGCGCACGGTGCAAGACATCCCGGACACGACGACGCCGGCCTGCGTGGCGGCGTGCAGATAGGACAGCACGTGGCACTGCGCCAGTGCTCCGAGCAGCAGTTGCTCGGGGTTCCACTTGCCCGCATCACCGTGGAACGCGCGGGCCGCCGAACCGGCGATCTCACCCGGGCCCTCGGCTTGCAGGACCACGTCCCGGGCGTAGTCGCGGTATCCGGAGGTGCCGGTGCCCTGATTGCCGGTCCACTCGGTGCGAAGGGTGAAGGTGTGCTGCATGGTCTCCAGCCTAGAGGCCGGGACCGGGCGACCAGCGGCTCCACCAGCTCGGCACCCGCCTCCGCTCGCGGTGCGGAGGCGAGCGACTCCCATCGTCCGGACCTCGACGCGCCACCCAGGGATGAGTCCGTGGCGCGCCATGTGATTGATGGACAGGTGGCCACGTCCACCACGGGGCGCGTGGCAGCGGACACGGCCTACGACGTCGTCGGGCTGTGCTCCGGTACGCACCAGGTGGTCTACCGCGTGGTCGCTGGCGAACAGGAAGCAGGTGAGGGCAGCATCGTGTGCGGGATCCGACAGCTCAACACCGCCGTCACCGCGGGGGTGGCCCGGGACGTGTCGATCGAGCTCGTCGAGGCCAGCTCCGCCGAGATGCTCGCCGTGCTGGAACTGATCGCCTCAGACACGCCCGTCGGCGACTGAGCCCCACGACGTCGACGCGCTGAGGCCCGGCACCCGTGTGGGTGCCGGGCCTCAGCTCATGGGCCGAATCAGGCCGCCGCGCGGGCCTTCAGGGCGCGCACCATGTCATCGCGCGATTCGGAGATCGTGCGAGCTAGACCGGCATGGGATCCTGCCACCTGCTCGGCGAGCTGCGTGGCCTTCTCCACCGTCTCCTGGCTGACTTGGGAGTGCGGGAAGCCCATCGAGGCTGCCGTCTCGGCCAGCTCGTGGGAGCGCGACGTCCAGATCTGCTCGATGTCCGCAAAGTAGCGACCGGCGAACGGAGCCAGCAGCGCAGGATCGTGCGCGCGCTGGAAGCCCAGCAGCGCCTGGCGCTGCGTCGAGTTCGAGTACGTGTTCTCCACGATCGCCTCCCACACGGCGTGCTTGGCCTCGGCGGTGGGCACCGCCGCGCGGGCCTGAGCGGCAGCCAGCGCACCGGTGGCCGTGGCGTCGTCAGCCGCCGCCGCCTCGATCTCCGCCTCGCCAGCGCGACCGGCCGCCACCAGCGAGGTCAGCAGCTCCCAACGCAGGTCCGTGGTGAGATCGAGTCCCTCGAGCGTGAGAGAACCGTCGTGGATGGCGGCAACAGCATCCACCTGCTGATCGGTGCGAGCGTGCAGAGCGAGCGCCTTCACGAACTGCAACTGGTTGTCCGACCCGGCCTCGGCCGCCTGCGCCAGGCGCAGCAGGGCATCCGCGGCCTGAGCGCGCACGTCCGCGCTGCGCTCTTCGGGCACGTAGCTGGACAGCGTGGTCGCCAGCTGCCGCAGCAGCGTCATCACCACCGAGGAGTCGGTCTCCTCGGCGATGTTCGCCAGCAGCAACTCCACGAACCACTCGGCACCGGCCTCGCCGTCGCGCAGCGTGTCCCACGCCGAACCCCACAGCAGGGTCCGCGCCAGGGGATCGGACACGTCCTTGAGCCGCTGACCCGCCACGAACCACGAGTCCTCATCCAGGCGCAGCTTCGCGTACGCAAGATCGTCGTCGTTGGGCAGGATCAGGGCCGGGCGCGTCCGTCCTATGGCCTCGGACACGGAGGTGCGCTCGCCGGCCACATCGAGCTCGAACCGCTCGGAGCGGACCAGCGCGCCGTTCTCGTCGACGTCGTAGAAGCCCACCGCGAGGCGGTGCGGGCGCAGAATGTCATCGCCCGGGGCACCTGCGGGGCCGTCCGGGGCGGTCTGGACCAGGTCCAGGCTTGTGATGACGCCGTCATCGTCCGTCGCCACCTCGACGCGCAGAGTGTTGACCCCGGAGGTCTCGAGCCACTGGCGAGTCCACTCCGAAAGATCGCGACCGGATGCCTTCTCGAGCTCCACCATGAGATCCGGCAGCTCGGTGTTGGTCCACGCATGCTTGCGGATGTACTCGCGCACGCCGGCCATGAAATTCTCCTGGCCGACCCAGGCCACCAGCTGACGCAGGACGGAGGCGCCCTTGGCGTAGGTGATGCCGTCGAAGTTCACCAGCACATCGTCCAGATCGCGGATGGCGGCCTTGATCGGGTGCGTCGAGGAGAGCTGATCCTGGCGGTACGCCCAGGTCTTCTCCGTGGACTGGAACGTGGTCCACGCGCCGGTGTAGCGGGTGTTCTCGGCGGCGGCCAGGGTGGACATGAACTCCGCGAAGGACTCGTTGAGCCACAGGTCATTCCACCAGCGCATCGTCACGAGATCGCCGAACCACATGTGGGCCAACTCGTGGAGCACGGTGATGGCCCGGCGCTCCACCATCGCCTCGGTCACGGTGCCGCGGAACACGTAGCCCTCCAGGAAAGTCACGCAGCCCGCGTTCTCCATGGCGCCAGCATTGAACTCCGGCACGAAGAGCTGGTCATACTTCTCGAACGGGTAGGGGTGACCGTACTGCGCCTCGAAGAACTCGAAGCCCTGGCGGGTCAGCTCGAAGATGTCCTCGGCGTCCAGGTGCTCGAACAGAGAAGCGCGGCAGAACACGCCCAGCGGGATCGTGCGGCCATCGGCGCTGGTCAGCTCCGAATGCGTGGACCTGTACGGACCGGCCACCAGGGCGGTCACATAAGAGGAGAGCCGCGGCGTGGGGGAGAACACCCACGTGGCAATCTCCCGGCCCTGCGCGTCGTGACCGGCCGGCGTCGGCTCCAGGGTCGGCTGATTCGAGACCACGGCCCAGTCAGCACGAGCGGTCACCGTGAAACGGAAGGCGGCCTTGAGGTCGGGCTGCTCGAAAACGGCGAACACACGGCGCGAATCCGGGACCTCGAACTGGGTGTAGAGGTACACCTCATCGTCCACCGGGTCCACGAACTTGTGCAGACCCTCACCGGAGGATGAGTAGTCGCCGCGACCCTCCACCACGAGCGTGTTCTCCGGCGCGAGCGGACCGATCCGCAGCCGGGCACCGTCGTAGTCCTCAACGTCAAGGCGCTCACCGTTCAAGCTGACGAGGGGAGTCTGCGTGGCGACGAAGTCGATCCAGGTGTCACCGCCCACGGCGTCCTCGGCCGCCCGGAAGCTCACCGTCGTCGTTGAACCAAAGGTCGAGCCGTCCTCGGTGAGGTCCAGGACGACGTCGTAGACCTCGACGTCCAGGGCGGAAGCGCGCTCGGCGGCCTCCTCGCGAGTGATGTTGAGCCGGGCTGCAGTGGACACAGAATCTCCAGGGGTGAGGGGACGGTGGAACGACGCCGGGCTCGATGTGTGCCCGATCACGCCGGACCCATTCTGCCATTGTCCGACCCAGGAGGCCGAGGCGCCAGCGCCCACGTAGGCTGGGAGTCGATGCCCGGACCGGGCCCGCACACCATCGAAGATCGAGGGGCCACGCATGCGCGTTCACATCGCCACCGACCACGCCGGGATGGAGCTCTCCGCTCACCTCGTCGCCCACCTGAGCGAGGCCGGCTACGAGATGATCGACCACGGACCCGTGGAATACGACGCCCTCGATGACTACCCCGGCTTCTGCATCAACGCCGCCGAAGCCGTGGCCGCTGAGCGCGCCGCGGGTCAGGACTCCTTGGGCATCGTCCTGGGCGGCTCTGGCAACGGCGAGCAGATCGCGGCTAACAAGGTCCGCGGCATCCGCGCCGCGCTGGCCTGGAACCTGGACACCGCCAAGCTGGCCCGGGAGCACAACGATGCCAACGTGGTGGCCGTAGGCGGGCGTCAGCACTCGCTGGACGAGGCCACCGCGATCATTGAGGCCTTCCTGGCAGAGCCCTTCAGCGAGGATGAGCGCCACGTGCGCCGCATCGGCAAGATCAGCACGTATGAGCAGACCGGCGAGGTGGTGATGTGAGTGCCTGAGGGGCACTCCATCCACCGACTCGCCCGCCAGTTCACCGATGTCTTCGGTGGGCAACGGCTCCGCGCATCCAGTCCCCAGGGACGGTTCACCGAGGGTGCGGCGTTGCTCGACGGCGCCGAGCTCGAGCGCGCGTGGGCCCATGGCAAGCACTTCTTCGCCGACCTCAGCACCGGGCACGTGCTCAACGTGCACCTCGGCATGTACGGGGCGTGGACCTTCGGCGGTGATGAGACGTTCTCCGCAGCCTCCTCCATCGGCGCCCCGCGCCGCATCGGGGAGCGCGAGGACCACACCGACGCCGACCAGGGTGCGGTGGCGCCGGAGCCGCGACGGACCGTACGCCTCCGGTTGGAGTCCGCGCACGGGTGGGCAGATCTGATCGGGGCCACGACGTGCCGCATGTTGACGCCGGCGGAGGTGGGCGACGTCGTCGGGAAACTCGGACCTGACCCGTTGAACGACGACGACCCGGCCCCGTTTCTCGAGCGTGCCGGGCGCACGCGCCGCCCGATCGGCGTGGTGCTCATGGACCAGTCGTTCATCGGCGGGATCGGCAACATCTACCGCGCGGAGTCGCTGTTCCGGGCCGGTCTCGACCCGTGGCGACCGGCACGCGACCTGGAGGAGAGCGCGCTGCGCGAGCTGTACGCCGACAACCAGAGGCTGCTGCGCGAGGGCGTGCGGCTGGGGCGCATCGTCACGACGGAACCCGCGGACCGGCCTGGGGTGAGTGCTGAGGACGCATGGCCCGAACACGCGAACTACGTCTACCAGCGGCAGGGCATGGTGTGTCTGCGGTGCGGCGAGGATGCGATCGTGGTGGAGGACATGGCCGCCCGCAAGCTCTACCGCTGCACGGTGTGTCAGGGCTGAGTCCGATGGGGGGGCGTGTCGACGACCCTCGAGGGCTGACGTGGCAGAGGAAGTGTCGGAATAGCGGGCCAGTCGGTGGCTATACCGACAGTTTTCCTGCCACCTCGATGGTGCATCAGATGCGTGTAGCTCCAAGCGTCTGGGGGGGGGAGTCTGGCAGGCGACTCCGTCCCCGTCGCGGTCGAGCCCTGGTCGATAGCCCGGCTGTCCGCGACGGATAGGTGCCGCTCCTGCGTCCCAGGCGGAAGTGCAGTTCTTGAAATAGACATTGCCGACGTCGGGCTGGGGTGCGGGTGCAGGTGCCGGGGCGGGGGCCGGAGCCGGGGCTGCCACCGCCGGCGAGGAGGTGGTCGCAGGTGCAGCGGCCACAGGTCGATCCGTGTCCTCAGCGGTGTTGATGCCGGCCAACTTAAGTCCGACGAGCGTGAACACGAGGCCCACCACGGTCGAGCCGGCCGGTGGTGAACCCACAAAAAAACCTGAGCCGCGTCATCGAAATGTCAACGATGACGCGACTCAGGATACGGAGGGGATGACGGGAATCGAACCCGCGTAGCCAGTTTGGAAGACTGGGGCTCTACCATTGAGCTACATCCCCGCAACGAGGCTGTGGCGGTGCTTTGATCGACACCCTGCCAAGCGATTCGTGCGGGCTCGAGACTACCACGTTCGAGTGCGGCGCCGTCGCGGGCCGGTCGCTCGCCCTGAGTGGCCACCGAAGAAAGCAGGGCAACATGAGGCGTCGTCGCACCGGTCACCAGATCAGCGGCAGCGTCGTTCTCATCACCGGGGCGGGCTCCGGCATCGGCCGACTCATGGCGCTCGAGGCTACCCGACGGGGTGCGCAGCGCCTCATCCTGTGGGACCGGGACGAGGCGACCGTCGCCGCCGTTGCCGCCGAGATCGAGGCGCTCGGCGTCGAGGTCCTGGTGCAGCATGTGGACGTCACCGATGCCGCCGCCGTCGTGTCGGCCGCCCGTGCCGCGGGGGACGTCGACGTGGTGATCAACAACGCCGGCGTCGTCACTGGCCTCCCGCTGCTGGACGCCACGGAAGCCGGCATCCGCCGCACCTTCGAGGTCAACACTCTGGCGCTCTACTGGGTCACGCGTGCCTTCCTGCCCGGCATGATCGAACGCAACCACGGCACCATCGTCACGGTGGCCAGCGCGGCCGGGCTGGTCGGCGTCGCGCGCCAGACGGACTACTCGGCCTCGAAGCACGCCGCCGTCGGCTTCGACGAGTCCCTGCGCGCCGAGCTGCGAGCGATGGGCTCGGCCGTGAGCACCCTGGTGGTCTGTCCCTTCTATATCTCCACCGGCATGTTTGACGGGGTCCAGACACGGATTCCCGCGCTGCTGCCCATCCTGAAGCCCGACGACGTCGCCACCGCCATCCTGGACGCGCTCGAGGCTGGCCGGCGGCGGCTCGTCATGCCGCGTGGCGTGGGCCTGCTCGCCCCCGCCCGCGTCCTGCCCGTGGCCGCCTTCGATCGGCTGCTGGACGCGCTCGGAGTGAACCGAACGATGGACGGCTTCACGGGACGTGTGCGGTAGGGTTGACGGGTCTGCCGTGAGGCGGACAGCTCGTTGGTGCCCGTGGGCCGCCCGCCATGGCGGGACCGCATCCGTGGTGTCACCGATCGGCGGGGTGTAGCTCAGCTTGGCTAGAGCGCGCGCTTTGGGAGCGTGAGGCCGCAGGTTCAAATCCTGTCACCCCGACTCGCTCGACGAGAACATCCACTCAACCCCTACATCTACAGGAGTCATCCGTGGTCAAGACCACCGCAGAGAACCTGAGCCCCACCCGCGTGAAGCTGACCGTCGAGGTCCCCTTCGCTGAGGTGCGCCCGGCCCTGGACAAGGCCTACAGGGACATCGCCTCGCAGGTCCAGATCCCCGGCTTCCGGGCTGGCAAGGTCCCCGCGCGTCTGATCGACCAGCGCTTCGGCCGCGAGGCCGTGATGGACACCGCCGTGAACGAGGGTCTCAACACCTGGTTCACCGCAGCCATCGCCGAGGCTGAGGTCACCCCGATCTCCCGCCCCGAGGTCGACGTCACCTCCACCCCGGAGGGCACCGCCGAGGAGCCCGTGCACTTCACCGCCGAGTTCGACGTGCGCCCCGAGATCGAGCTGCCCGAGTACAAGGGCATCGCCGTGACCGTGGAGCCCGCCGCCGCCACCGATGAGGACGAGCAGGCTGTGCTCGACGACCTCCGCGGCCGCTTCTCCACCCTCAAGGACGTGGACCGTCCGGCAGGCAAGGACGACTTCGTCACCATCGATCTCACCGCGAAGGTTGACGATGAGCAGGTTGATGCCGCCGAGGGCCTGTCCTACCAGGTGGGTGCCGGCACCATGATCGAGGGCATCGATGAGGCCCTCGACGGCCTCTCCGCAGGCGAGGACGCCACTTTCGAGACCACGCTGTCCGGCGGCGAGCACGACGGCGAGCAGGCCACCGTGAAGGTCACGCTCACCGCCGTCAAGGAGCGCGAGCTGCCCGAGGCCGACGACGAGTTCGCTCAGCTGGCCTCCGAGTTCGACACCATGGACGAGCTGCGTGCCGATCTGAAGAAGAAGGCCGCCGAGTCCGCCCAGAACCGCCAGGGCGTCGAGGCCCGTGACAAGGTGCTCGAGGAGCTGGGCAAGCTCGTCGAGGTGCCCGTCCCGGATGCCGTGATCGCCGAGCAGCTCGAGCAGCACTTCAATGGCCAGGGCCACGAGGCCGGTGACGACCACGACACCGAGGAGCACCGCGCCGAGCTCGAGACCAACACGCGCGAGGCGTTCAAGAACGAGGTCATCCTCGACAAGATCGCCGAGGCTGAAGAGGTCTCCGTGGATCAGGGTGAGCTGATCGAGTACATCATCGCCACCTCCTCCGAGTACGGCATGGACCCGAACCAGTTCGCCATGATGCTGGATCAGGCCGGTCAGATCCCGATGATCATGGGTGAGGTCCGCCGTCGCAAGGCGCTGGCCAAGGTCGTCGAGTTCGCCACGGTCACCGACACCGAGGGCAACGACGTGGACCTGACCGCCTTCGTCACCCCGGGTGGCCAGGAGGCCGTGGACGCCGCCGAGGCCGAGGCCGCCGAGACCGCTGAGGCCCCCGCCGAGGAGAAGACGGAGAAGAAGCCGGCCAAGAAGAAGGCCGCCTCCAAGAAGTCGACCACGAAGAAGGACGACGACGAGGCCTGAACCTTTCCAGTGCCAGCACTGCGGCACTGACACCCGACGTCGCCCCTCACCTCTGCGCGGAGGTGAGGGGCGACGTCGTCTCCGCACTCCGCCTGCCATGCGTGGCGTGAGGACCATGCGCCAACAGCGAAACGACCGCCCCAGGCTCCTGCAAGCGCGCGGGCGGTGAGTAGTCTCAAAGCCAAGATCACAGGACGCCGCGTCGATGCCGTGTGTCATCGTCCGTGCGGTCCCGTGACGTATCAGCAGACTTCACCAACAGGAAGGCCGCAGTGATGAGTGAGATCACCCCCCGGATGCAGTCGGTGGACCCGACGCAGCGCGAAGACTACATCTACAACCGCCTGCTCAAGGAGCGCATCGTCTGGCTGGGCTCGGACGTGCGCGACGACAACGCGAACGCGATCAGCTCGCAGCTGCTCCTGCTCTCCGCGGAGGACCCGGAGAAGGACATCTACCTCTACATCAACTCGCCCGGCGGCTCCGTGACCGCGGGCATGGCCATCTACGACACGATGCAGTTCATCCCGAACGACGTCGTCACCGTGGCCACCGGCTTGGCCGCCTCGATGGGGCAGTTCCTGCTCTCCTCGGGCACGAAGGGCAAGCGCTACGCCACCCCGCACGCCCGCGTCCTGATGCACCAGCCCTCCGGCGGCATCGGCGGCACCGAGTCGGACATCCGCATCCAGGCCCAGCTGATCCTGCACATGAAGAAGGTCATGGCCGAGCTCACCGCGGAGCAGACCGGCCAGTCCGTGGACACCATCCTCGAGGACAACGCGCGTGACAAGTGGTTCACCGCGCAGGAGGCCCTCGAGTACGGCTTCATCGACCACATCGCCGAGCGTGCCTCCACCGTCACCGGTGGCGGCGGCGTGAGCGCCTGATCGCGGCAGCGTCCCCACACGAGACGAGGAGACTTTTTATGAATCACTTCCGAGCCGGCCTGCCGACCGCGCAGCCCTCGCAGCCCACCCCCGACGCGCGCTACATCCTGCCGCAGTTCGAGGAGCGGACTCCTTACGGCTTCAAGCGCCAGGATCCCTACGCCAAGCTCTTCGAGGACCGCATCGTGTTCCTGGGCTCCCAGGTGGACGACGCCTCCGCTGATGACGTCATGGCCCAGCTGCTGGTGCTCGAGGCGATGGACTCGGAGCGGGACATCACGCTCTACATCAATTCGCCCGGTGGCTCCTTCACCGCCATGACGGCGATCTTCGACACGATGCAGTTCATCCGGCCCGAGGTGCAGACCGTGTGCCTGGGGCAGGCAGCCTCCGCTGCCGCCGTGCTGTTGGCCGCCGGTGCGCCGGGCAAGCGTCTGGCCCTGCCGAACGCTCGCGTGCTGATCCACCAGCCGGCCATGCAGGGCGACCGCGGCACCGCCACGGACCTCGAGATCCACGCCACGGAGATCAACCGTATGCGTGTGTGGATGGAGGAGACGCTGGCCGAGTTGACGAAGAAGACCCCGGAGGACGTCTCGCGGGACATCGACCGAGACAAGTTCCTTTCCGCCCAGGGTGCTCTCGAGTACGGCCTGGTGGACGAGGTCCTGACCTCGCGCAAGATCGCTCGCCCCGCCTCCTGACGCGGTGCGTCGTCGCGGCGGGCCCCAGGGGTCCCCCACCCCCCCGGGGCCCCCCCCCCCGACGCCGGTCGCGCAGCGTGCCGGAAGGCCGCACCGGTTCTGCCCGGTGCGGCCTTCAGTGCGTTGCGCACCCTTAACGTTTCGGGGCGGGGGCGTAGGCTGGAACATCGTTGGACCACAGACCGGGTCCTGGACCCGAAGACGTGGTGAGGAGACGCAGTATGGCTCGCATCGGAGAAAGCGCCGACCTGCTCAAGTGCTCGTTCTGTGGCAAGAGCCAGAAGCAGGTGCGCAAGCTGATCGCTGGACCTGGCGTCTACATCTGTGACGAGTGCATCGAGCTGTGCAACGAGATCATCGAGGAGGAACTCGGGGAGGTCGCCGAGTCGGAGGACATGGTCCTGCCGACCCCGCAGGAGATCTTCGACCACCTCGGACGCTTCGTCATCGGCCAGGAGGCCGCCAAGCGAGCGCTGTCCGTCGCCGTCTACAACCACTACAAGCGAGTGCGCTCCCCGCAGCACAAGACCGGCGACTCCGCGGAGATCTTCTCCGAGCGTGACGATCTGGCCGACGTTGAGGTCGGCAAGTCCAACATCCTCATCGTGGGGCCCACCGGATCCGGCAAGACCTATCTTGCCCAGACCCTGGCCCGCCAGCTCAACGTCCCCTTTGCGGTGGCCGATGCCACCTCGCTCACCGAGGCCGGCTATGTGGGCGAAGACGTGGAGAACATCCTGCTCAAGCTGATCCAGGCGGCGGACTTCGACGTCAAGCGCGCCGAGCAGGGCATCATCTACATCGACGAGATCGACAAGATCTCGCGCAAGTCCGAGAATCCCTCGATCACCCGGGACGTCTCCGGTGAGGGCGTGCAGCAGGCGTTGCTGAAGATTCTCGAGGGCACCGTGGCCTCGGTGCCGCCGCAGGGCGGGCGCAAGCACCCGCGCCAGGAGTTCCTGCAGATCGACACCTCCAACGTCCTGTTCATCGTCGCCGGCGCCTTCGCGGGCCTCGAGGAGATCATCGGCTCCCGCGCCGGACGCAAGGGCATCGGCTTCGGGGCACCCCTGCAGAGCCTGACCGCCGGAGATGCCACCTACGCTGATGTCCGCCCGGAAGACCTGCTGAAGTTCGGCCTCATCCCCGAGTTCATCGGCCGACTGCCCGTGATCACCGCGGTGGAAGACCTGAGTCACGAGCAGTTGGTCCGCGTGCTGACCGAGCCGAAGAACGCGCTCGTGAAGCAGTACCAGAAGATGTTCCTCATGGACGGGGTCGAACTCGAGTTCGAGGATGCCGCACTGGACGCCATCGTGGAGCAGGCCGTCGCTCGCGGCACGGGCGCCCGCGGTCTGCGCTCCATCCTCGAACAGGCCCTGAACCCCATCATGTTCGACCTGCCCTCCCGCACGGACGTCGCCACCGTCATCGTCACGGAGGAGACGGTCCGGCACGGTGCCGAGCCGCGCATGGTGGACGTCGAGGAGAAGCGCCGCAGCGCCTAAACCGGATCCACCGCACGAGTCCCTACCAGCCACCCACGCCCGGCCGGGTGAGCCGGGCACCACGCACACAGGAGACACCCCGCATGAGTCAGTCCACGGAGAACCCGGTCGTCGACTTCTACTTCGATCCCACCTGCCCGTTCGCGTGGATCACGTCTCGGTGGATCCTCGAGGTCGAGCAGGTGCGTGACATCACGGTGCAGTTCCACCAGATGTCGCTTTACATGCTCAACGAGGGCCGCGACCTGGATCCGGACTACCGCAAGGCCACCGACCGAGGTCTCGTCCCCGGCCGGGCCACCCTGCACGTCGGCACGCAGCACCCCGAGCGCCTCGCCGAGTGGTACACGGCCCTGGGCACACGCATCCACGTGGACGGTCAGAAGGGCGACTACACCGACGCGATCACCGGTGCCGCCGGGGACCTCGGCCTGGAAGCCGAGGAGATCCTCGCAGCCACCACCCAGGAGGGCCGTGATGATCAGCTGCGCACGCTGCAGGCAGCCGCGGAAGACCTCGTGGGCAACGACGTCGGCACCCCCGTGGTGTCGTTCAACGGCACCGCGTTCTTCGGGCCGGTGCTGACCCGCATCCCGCGCGGTGAGGACGCCGGAACACTCTTCGACGCCGCCGTGGCACTGGCCGACTACCCCTACTTCTACGAGATCAAGCGCGCCCGCACCACGGATCCGCAGTTCGACTGACGGGACATCTTGTGTCCCCGCCGGCCACGGCCATGGCCCACCTCGCCGAGCGAGCGCGCGAACGGGGCCGCACGGTGCGCGTGCTGCACACGGACGCTTTGCACACCAGCCGGGACCAGCTCGCGGAGGCCCTAAGGGACCTCGACGTCAGCACCGTCACGTGTTTCGACGTGGCCGATGACTGGCTCTCCCGTGACCTCACCGCGGCCATCGAGCAGGCGGGGCTGAGCCTGCGAGCACAGGACATCCTGGAGTCCCCGGGGTTCCTCACCTCGCGGGAAGACGTGTGGGAACAGCTCTCTCACGAGCGCCCGCGGATGACCGAGTTCTACGCGTGGCACCGGCGTCGGCTGGGCATTGGTCGCCGAGGAGTTCCCGGACGCCGTCGGCGACGTTGCCACGTTCTGCTGGCCGACCACCCATGACGAGGCGGCGGCCATGCTGGACGAGTTCGTCCGCGAGCGGCTGCGCACCTTCGGCCCGTACGAGGACGCCATCGCCCAGGACCACCCCTTCGTCTACCACTCGGTGCTCACGCCCGCGGTCGGGAACTGCGCACCAGCAACCACCTTGGCCTGCACGGATCCATGCCGGAGGGATTCTGGGACGGCACCACCGGTCTGGAGCCGGTGGACTCCGTGATCCGCTCGGTCCTCAAGACCGGGTATGCCCATCACATCGAGCGGCTCATGGTGCTCGGCAACGCGATGAGCCAGTTTGCCGATGGGGCCCTGGCCACCACCAAGCCCTACATCAGCGGCTCACGGTATCTCGTGAAGATGTCTGACTTCGGCACGGGACCGTGGCGGGACGCCTGGGATGGGCTGTACTGGTGCTTCGTGGCCGATCACCTCAGGGTCTTCGAGGCCAACCCGCGCACCCGCATGGCGGCACGGCAGTGGCAGCGCATGAGCGAGGAGAAGCAGCGGGCCCACCGCGCGGCGGCCGCGCCGTTCCTGGACACCGCCACGCCATCGTGACGTTGCCGGGCCACACCGCCACACACAGGCCGTGCGCGGACCGCGCCCCCATGCCCACCAGGATCGAGCCAAGGCGCACGGCACTGGCGGCAGCGCGATCCTCGGGTCGAGACCGGCGGGCAGGGGAGCATTGCATCACCGGGCGGCCGTCACTCGGTCGGGTTCTCCGGCTCGGCAAGCACCACGTCGCTCACCGTCAGCTCTTCACCGGTCTCCACGTACTCGAGGGCCTCGATGTTGCCGGCGGCCTTCAGGTCGGCCTCGCCGGAGCGCACTCGCTCCAGCTCGGCGGCCGGGCCGCTGATGACCGCGGAGGTCACCGCGGTGCGCTGCTTGACCTTGGCCTCGGACTTCGCCTTGCGCACACCACCCAGGGCGCTGGCCACGGCGGCCAGCACGCCGGCGTCGCCCTCGGCACCCAGAGCGCTCACGGCCTCAGCCTGCTCGCCGCTGCCGGGCCAGGCGGCACGGTGCACAGATCCCTCACGCCACCAGCTCCACACCTCGTCCGTGGCGAAGGGCTGGAACGGGGCGAGCAGCCGCAGCAGTGCGTCCAGGGTGGTGGCCAGGGTGGCCACCACGGAGGCCTGCTCGGTCTCGCCGTGGCCGCCGTAGGCGCGGTCCTTGATCAGTTCCACGTAGTCGTCGGTGAACTGCCAGAAGAACTGCTCCGTCACGTGCAGGGCGCGCGCGTAGTCATAGGCGTCCAACGCGGCCGTGGCCTGTTCCACGGTGGCGCGCAGCCGCACCAGCAGGGCACGATCCAGCGGGTTGGTCACCACGGCAGCGCTCTCAACGGAGGTGACCACGGAGTCCGCGGTGGCGCCGAGGTTGAGCACGAACTTCGAGGCGTTGAGCAGCTTGATGGCCAGGCGACGGCCGATCTTCATCTGCGCCACCTCATAGGCGGTGTCCGCGCCGAGCTTCGCCGAGGCAGCCCAGTAGCGCACGGCGTCCGAGCCGAACTCCTCGAGGATGTCGGTGGGGACCACCACGTTGCCCTTGGACTTGGACATCTTCTTCCGGTCTGGATCAAGAATCCACCCGGAGAGCGCGGCGTGCGTCCACGGCACGGACGCATTCAGCGAATTGGCGCGCACCATGGTGGCGAACAGCCAGGTCCGGATGATGTCGTGACCCTGCGGGCGCAGGTCGAAGGGGAACACGGTGTCGAAGAACGCCTCGTCCCGGGACCAGCGGCCCACAATCTGCGGGGTGAGCGACGACGTCGCCCACGTGTCCAGCACGTCGGGGTCTCCCGTGAAGCCGCCGGGCTGATCCCGCTGGTCCTCCGTGAAGCCCGGAGCAGGCTCAGCGGCCGGGTCCACGGGCAGCGCCGCGTCCTCGGGGACGATCGGGTGCTCGTAGTCCGGCTCACCCTCGGCATCGAGCGGGTACCAGACGGGGATCGGCACGCCGAAGAAGCGTTGCCGGGAGACCAGCCAGTCGCCGTTGAGGCCCTCCACCCAGTTCTCGTAGCGGTGGCGCATGTGCTCGGGATGCCACTGCACGTCGCGGCCACGGCCGATGAGCTCCTGACGGCGGTCGGCGTCGCGGCCGCCGTTGCGGATGTACCACTGGCGCGAGGTGACGACCTCGAGGGGCTTGTCGCCCTTCTCGTAGAAGTTCACCGCGTGCATGATCTTCTTGGGCTCGCCGTCCAACAGCTCGGCCTCGCGCAGCGCGGCCACGGTGGCCTCCTTGGCGGAGAACACGGTCTTGCCGGCCAGCGCCTCCGCGTAGAGCGCGCGGCCAGCCTCGGACGTGATCCACTCGGGGGTCTCGGCGGCGAAGCGGCCGTCGCGGCCGATCAGCGTGCGGGTGGGCAGCTGCAGCTCACGCCACCACGTCACGTCGTTGAGATCACCGAAGGTGCAGACCATGGCGATGCCCGAGCCCTTGTCCGGCTTGGCCAGCTCGTGGGCCTTGACCTCCACCTCGACGCCGAACAGGGGCGAGATGACCATCGTGCCGAACAACGACTGGTAGCGCTCGTCGTCGGGGTGGGCCACCAGAGCCGAGCAGGAGGCGAGCAGCTCGGGGCGCGTGGTCTCGATGAAGACCTTCTCGCCCTCGGCGGTGAAGAACGGGTAGCGGTGGTAGGCGCCGGGGACCTCGCGGTCCTCCAGCTCGGCCTGCGCCACCGCCGTGCGGAACGTGACGTCCCACATGGTGGGGGCCTCGGCCAGGTAGGCGTTGCCGCCGGCAATGTCGGCCAGGAAGGCGCGCTGGGAGACGGCGCGGGAGACGTCGTCGATCGTCCGGTAGGTCAGGGACCAGTCCACGGACAGGCCGAGGCGCGTGAAGAGATCCTCGAAGACCTTCTCGTCCTGTACGGCGAGCTCCTCACAGAGCTCGATGAAGTTCTTGCGGGAGATGACGTCCCAGTCGCGCTGGTTCTTCGCGGGCTGCTCCGGGGGACGGTAGCCCTCGATGTAGGGCTTCGTGGGGTCGCAACGCACGCCGTAGTAGTTCTGCACGCGGCGCTCGGTGGGCAGACCGTTGTCATCCCAGCCCATGGGGTAGAAGACGTTCTTGCCGTTCATGCGCTGGTAGCGGGCCAGCACGTCGGTCTGGGTGTAGGAGAACACGTGCCCCACGTGCAGGGAGCCCGAGGCGGTCGGCGGGGGAGTGTCAATCGAGTACACCTGCTCGCGCGTGGTGTCCGCGTCAAAGGCGTAGGTGCGCTGCTCGGCCCAACGTGCGGTGAGCGTCTCCTCGAGGCCTTCGAGGGCGGGACGATCCGGAACGCGCACGGTGTGTCCGGCGTCGGTGGAGTCTCCAGCGGGGGATGCGGTGGGCGTGTCTGTGCCCTGAGTTGTGTCAGCCATGACTTGATTCTTTCATGGCCCCGTGGACTAGCGTGGGGAGGCGTGAACGAGCAGACGCAGAACACCGCAGATCAGTCCACGGGCACGGCGCGGGGTGCCGTCGTCACCGGAGCCACCACCGGCATCGGCCAGGCCACGGCCCGGGAAATGGCCCGGCGCGGGTGGCGCGTCTACGCCGTCGGGCGTCGCGCTGAGCGCCTGCAGACCCTGGCCGACGACGTCGCCGCGGATACTTCGGCGACCGGCTCCCTGATTCCCGTGGCCCTGGATGTCACCGACGCCGACGCCGTCGCGAGACTCGTGGAGCAGGTCAGCGCCGAAGGCGGCGTGGACACCGTGCTGAACATCGCTGGCGGCGCGCGCGGCACCGATCCGGTGGGCACCGGCGAGATTGAGCAGTGGGAGTGGATGTACCGCGCCAACGTGCTGGGGACGCTCACGATGTGTAAGGCGTTCCTGCCGATGCTGCGCACTCACGGAGAGGGCACCATCCTCAATCTGACCTCCACCGCCGCGATCACCGCCTATGAGGGCGGTGCCGGCTACAACGCCGCGAAGATGGGCCAGCACGGGCTCACCGGGGCCCTGCGTCTCGAGGAGGCGGAGCACAACGTCCGTGTCATCGAGGTGCTGCCCGGCATGGTGCACACCGAGGAGTTCGCCCTCATGCGCATGGGTGGCGATCGAACCGCGGCGGACAAGGTCTACGCCGGGGTGGCCAAGCCGCTGACCGCCGAGGACGTGGCGGAGGTGTGCGTCCACGCCGTCGAGCTGCCCCACCACGTGAACCTGGACCAGATCGTCCTGCGTCCCGTGGCACAGGCCGCTCAGCACAAGGTGATCCGGCGTGGCTGAGGTTGCTCACGCGGTAGATGCCCCCGCGGCCGGTCAAGGAGTTCCGCCGCAGCGAACGGAACGGATGAGCCCTCGCGACGCGGCGCGTGCTGCGCTGGGCACCGGTCTCGCCATGGGGGTCTCCACGTTGATCCCGGTGCAGCGCATCCCGCGCTGGGCGTTCTGCGCCGGCGCGGGCCTGCTCATCGGGGGTGCCGTGCGCGTGGCAGCACAGGAGAGCGTTGCTGCCGGTGACACGAGTCAGGCGGCGGCCCTGGGCCTGTCCGCCGGAGTCGGGGGACTGCTCGGTGCCTCCCTCTGGCCGGGACTCGCGCTCGACGGCGCCATCGAACGCTGGGTGCGCCGCCGCGGCGCGCAGCATCCTCGGGCCTGGATGGCAGCCGGGGCCGGCGTCGCCATGGTGGGGCTCGAGTACGCGAAGCGACGTCACGGGGACCAGAGCATCACCGGCACGTCGGCGTCGGCGTAGCAGCCTGAGGGTAGGACGGTGTCGTGCTGGCCGTCCCGCGCAGCGTCAAGCGTCAGGATGAGAGCACCACCACTGGCCTGCTCACCGAGCCGGTACTCGACAGGTCCCTCGTCGAGGTCCACGCCCACGGGACGCTCCAGGGCCTCTTCTGGGACCTGTAGTGTCCCCTCCTTCGTGACCGTGGCGCCCCGGGGCATCACCACGGCATGGGTATCGCCCTGGTCCGGAAGGAAGATCAAGCACCGTTCCGCGTCCACGTCCATCACACCGGTCCACAGCAGGTCGTTCATCCCTTCGAGGGTGTCCGGGTCATAGGTTCCCGCGCGCAACTCTGGGTCCTCGTGGTGGAGGACTGCCTCCTTCCGCGCTGGGGCCTGGGATGCCGTTGGCGCCGCGGACGGACTCTCTGCCGGGGCCGGCGCGGGGGAATCGGTGGACGTGCACGCTGTCAGCACCGCGAGCGAACTGAGGGCAGACAGCGTGAGGGTCTGCGATCGCTTCAGGCGACTGGCCATGGGGTCTCTCCTCTGCTTCTCGGGTGGCTTGACGCTAACCCGGCGCTCCATCGCCGTCTCCGAATCTCAGGAACCTCCCGGGAGAATGTTGCCCTTCTGTGACCCAGATCTCATGACGAGTGCGGCCCCGCTGGCCTCGTCGCGCTCGCACCGCCTACACTGAAGGGCATCAGCGTTGACCCGGCCATCACCGGTGAGCTTCCGGAAGAACGGGCACCGCCTCTGAAGGTCTCGCCCCAGTAGACCCGGACGGGCAAGCCCGTCACAGCTGTCATGAGCGGCTCTCTCCGCACAGCATTGCGCGGTCAGAGGGCAAGCAGGGTGGTACCGCGCCCGCCTCCGCACCGAGGCGCTGGCGTCCTTGCACGGACACTACGCACACCCTGCAACGCGAAGGACGCTGACTCGTGTACCCCCTGGCTTCATCGGACCCCACCGGCCGCACCCCCGCCTCGCCTCGCCTGCCCGAGATCGAAGAGCGCATCCTCGCCTACTGGGACAAGGACCAGACGTTCCAGGCCTCCGTGGAGAACCGCCCCACGCACCACGAGGACGGGACCCCCAACGAGTTCGTCTTCTATGACGGCCCGCCCTTCGCCAACGGCCTGCCCCACTACGGTCACCTCCTGACCGGCTACGTCAAGGATCTCGTGGCCCGCTATCAGACGCAGCAGGGCCGCCGCGTGGAGCGCCGCTTCGGTTGGGACACCCATGGTCTGCCCGCCGAGCTCGAGGCGATGAAGCAGCTGGGCATGACGGACAAGGCCCAGATCGAGCAGATGGGCATCGACAAGTTCAACGACGCGTGCCGCGCCTCCGTGCTCAAGTACACCCACGAGTGGGAGGCCTACGTCACCCGCCAGGCCCGCTGGGTGGACTTCGCCAACGACTACAAGACCCTCACCCCGGACTACATGGAGTCCGTGCTGTGGGCCTTCAAGTCTCTGCATGAGAAGGGCCTGACCTACCAGGGCTTCCGCGTTCTGCCCTACTGCTGGAAGGACGAGACGCCGCTGTCCAACCACGAGCTGCGCATGGACGACGACGTCTACCAGTCCCGCCAGGACCCCTCCGTCACCGTCTCCTTCCCCTTCACTGGCGAGCTCGCCGAGCACGCGACGGCCACCACCGAGACCGCCGAGGCCCTGACCGGCACCCACGTCCTGGCCTGGACCACCACGCCCTGGACGTTGCCGACCAACCTGGCGCTCGCCGTCGGGCCCGAGATCCGCTACGCCGTGGTGCCCGCTGGCCCCGAGGGCGCCAGCATCGACGCGGCCCAGTTCCTGCTCGCGGGAGACCTGGTGGGTGCCCACGCCAAGGAGCTGGGCTACGCCGACGCCGACGCCGCGCGGGACGCTGTCGAGCGCACCTACACCGGCACCGAGCTGGGCGGTCTGCGCTACGCCCCGCTGTTCTCCTACTTCTCCGACACCGAGACCTATGAGACGCAGCACGCGTGGCAGGTGCTCGTGGATGACTACGTCTCCACCGAGGATGGCACCGGCGTGGTCCACCAGGCACCCGCCTACGGCGAGGACGATCAGCGCGTGTGTGAGGCCAACGGCATCCCCGTGGTGCTCTCCGTGGACGACGCCGCCGCGTTCCTCCCGCTGTTCGGCGATCAGTCCAAGGGCGGCGGCGTGCTCAAGGACATCGCCGGCGTGCAGGTCTTCGACGCCAACATCACCATCATCCGAGCCCTGCGCGCCATGGACCGGGTTCTGCGCGAGACCTCCTACGAGCACTCCTACCCGCACTGTTGGCGCTGCCGCACCCCGCTGATCTACCGCGCCATCACGTCCTGGTACGTGCGCGTCACGGACATCAAGCAGCGCATGCTGGACAACAACGAGGACATCAACTGGATCCCCGGCAACGTCAAGCACGGCCAGTTCGGCAAGTGGCTGGAGAATGCCCGTGACTGGTCGATCTCCCGCAACCGGTACTGGGGCTCGCCGATCCCGGTGTGGGTCTCCGATCACCCGGACTACCCGCACACCGAGGTCTACGGCTCCCTCGACGAGCTGCAGGAGGCCTTCGGCGAGCTGCCGCGCAATGCCGCCGGTGAGGTGGATCTGCACCGCCCGTGGATCGACGCGCTCGTGAAGCCGCACCCGGACCCGGAGGCCGCCGCCGCGGGGGCCATGCTGCGCCGCGTCGAGGACGTGCTGGACGTGTGGTTCGACTCCGGCTCCATGCCGTACTCGCAGGTGCACTATCCCTTCGAGAACAAGGACTGGTTCGACACCCACGCACCGGCCGACTTCATCGTGGAGTACATCGGCCAGACGCGCGGCTGGTTCTACACGCTGCACATCCTCTCGACCGCTCTGTTCGACCGTCCGGCCTTCTCGAACGTGATCAGCCACGGCATCGTGCTGGGCTCGGACGGGCAGAAGATGTCCAAGTCCCTGCGCAAC
>JAUNTT010000171.1 GCA_030538555.1 Micrococcus sp. | reverse complement strand
CGTCGGAGCCGTCGTCGCTGCTCGACGCCGAGCCGGAGGTCGTGGAACTGGACGGGCGCGGGCCCGGACGGTCCAGGTCGTCGACCTCGAAATTGGTGCCCTCGGGGTGCTGGCCTTCCTTGCCGTGGTCCGTGAACTGCGGACCGTCGAACTCGGGCAGTTCGCCGGAGGGGTACTTCTCATCGGCGATGCTCATGTACTCCCGCCACATCGGTCCACCGATCTCGGTGCCGAAGAAGTTGGTGTAGGTGCGCCCGGCGATGGTCTCGCCCGCGAGCGATCGCTGATCCGTCCAGCGACCCACCCACGAGGTGGTGGTGAGCTGATCGGTGTAGCCGACGAACCACGTCGAGGACATGTTGTTGTTGGTGCCGGTCTTGCCGGCCGCGTCGAAGTCCACCTCACCGCGCAAGATGTTCAGCTCGGCGATGTCCTTGAGCACCGGGGAGAGCTCGTGGACCTGCTCCACGTCGAGGACCTGACGGCAGTCCGGGGCCGGCACTGGGTAGGAGTTGCCGGCCGTGTCCGTGATCTCCTCGAGCACGCGCGGCTCGCAGTACAGGCCGTCCGCGGCGAGCGCGTTGTAGGCCCGGGCCAGGGACATCGGCGCGATGGAGTCCGCGCCGAGCACGAAGGAGGGGTTGTCCGGGGAGAGCGGGGCGGAGTTGGTGGCGCTGCGCACGCCGAGCTCGGTGGTCAGGCCCGTGATGTCGCACAGATCCATCAGATAGGCCGCGGCCACGGTCGGGGTGTTGACGGACCAGTAGAGGCCTTCGTCGATGCGGGTCTGCTTCTTCAGCCCCGAGACCACGTTGTTCAACGGACCCCAGGTCTGCGGCACCGAGACGTAGCCGCCATCCCGGCAGGACGCCTCGAAGAGGGTGCCGCCGGGGTAGGTGTCGTTCTGCGCCTCCACGGTGTCGATGAGCTTGTGGCCCGAGCGCAGCCACGTCAGGGCCACGAAGGGCTTGAGGGTGGAGCCGGCCTGGAAGCCCTCGCCGCCGCCCCACTCGCGGTCCACGTTGAAGTTGATGATGGTCTCGCCCTTGTCCGTGCCGAGCGAGTACTCGGTGTTCTGGGCCATGGCCTTGATGTTGCCGGTGCCGGGCTCCAGCGTCAGCAGCGTGGAGCCGATGCCCTCGGACTCGTCATTGGGCACGCGCTCGCGCGTGATGCGCTCGGCCTCGACCTGCAGCTCGGCATCGAGGGTGGTGGTGATCCGCAGGCCACCGCGGTTGAGCATCGCGGCACGCGCGGTGGCGTCCGGTCCGAAGGCGGGGTTGGCGAGCACCTGGCGCTCCACGTAGTCGCAGAAGTACTTGCCGAACTCGGCGGACAGGCAGCCCGAGGGCAGTGCGTCCATGACCACCTCGAGCGGGCGGGCGACGGCGTCGTCGTAGGCCTCGCGGTCGATCTTGCCGGTGCGCAGCATGGCGGCGAGCACGAGGTCGCGGCGGCCCTTCGTGCCCTCGGGATTGCGCACCGGGTTGTACCCCGTGGGGGACTGGACCATGCCGGCGAGCGTCGCGGACTCCCACAGCTCGAGGTCCTTGGCCGGCTTGCCGAAGACGTACTGGCTGGCGGCCTCCACGCCGTAGGCGCGACCGGAGAACAGGACGAGATTGAGGTAGCCCTCGAGGATCTCGTCCTTGGTCATCGTCTCCTCGGCCTCCACGGCCAGGCGGATCTCCTTGACCTTGTCCGAGACGGTCTTGGTGCCAGACAGCGTCAGACGGGAGTCGCCCTGGAGCATCTGCGAGTTGATCAGCACGTTGTTCACGTACTGCTGCGTGATGGTGGATGCACCCTGCTCGCGGGAGGACAGCGCGTTCACGGCCAGGGCGCGGGTCAGGCCGCGGGCGTCCACGCCGCCGTGCTCGAAGAAGCGCTCGTCCTCGACCGCCACAATCGCGTCCTGCATGGACTGCGCGATCTCCGAGAGCGCGACGGGCTGGCGGTTCTCCTCGTAGAACGTGGCGATCAGCTTGCCGTCGGCCGAGTACACCTCGGAGGGCACCGCGATGGGATCGTCCGGCAGCTCGGCGGGCAACGACTCGAGCATGGTGGCTCCGGCGTTGGCGCCCATGCCGACGACGGCGGCCACAGGCACGGTGAGGCCCGCCACGAGCAGCCCCGCCAGCGCGGAGGCTCCCACGAAGGTGAGCATGCGTCCCACGGGGGTGGCATTGTCGGTCTCTGAGGTCTTGCGGCGCGCCATGCGCGGCAGTCTACCGGCGGCGCCTGAGATCGTAGCGCCGGGCCGTTCGGGCTCGGATGAGCCAGTGCAGACGCGCCCCGGGCGGCATCGGTAGGCTGGGGCCCATGACGACCGCACAGACCCGCTGGGAATACGCCACCGTTCCGCTGCTCATCCACGCCACCAAGCAGATCCTCGACCAGTGGGGTGAGGACGGCTGGGAGCTGGTCTCCGTCATCCCCGGCCCCGAGGGCACCAACCCGGTGGCCTACCTCAAGCGCCCCAAGCAGGCCTGATGAGCGCGGATACGACCCCCGACACGACCACCGATCAGGGCTGGGGCACCGGCACGGTCGCTCAGCGCTTGGGCGAGCTCGGCATCGAGCGCCCCGCCGTGGCCGCGGCACTGGGCAGCTATCTGCCCGCCGTGCAGGACGGCGACCATGTCCTGACCTCCGGCCAGTTGCCCCTTGCCAAGGGTGCGCTGCTCGCGACCGGCAAGGTCGGCGCTGAGGTCACCCCCGACGACGCCGCCGACCTCGCGCGGCGCTGTGCCATCAACGCGGTGGCCGCCATCCATGAGGTGGTGGGCGATCTCGACCACGTGGAGCGCGTGGTGAAGGTGGTGGGCTTCGTGGCCTCGGATCCCGCGTTCACGGGCCAGCCCGGCGTCGTCAACGGCGCCTCGGATGTGCTCGCCGCGATCTTCGGCGAGGCCGGCCGGCACGCCCGCTCGGCCGTCGGCGTCGCCGTGCTGCCCCTCGACGCTCCCGTCGAGGTGGAAGTCACCGTGCGGGTCCGTCAGGCCACCTGACCCGCAGACCCGAACACCCGACTACCCCCGCACACCCGTTCGTCCCGGGTGAGAAATGCCCCGTATCAGCGCTGATACGGGGCATTTCTCACCCCGGAGCAGGGGGCCGGAGGGGGTCTCGGGGGCGGGGGGCCGGGAGGCGGAGCGGGTGTGACGGAGCGGGGTGGCTCGGAGCAAGGCCTCAGCGCGAGCGCTGACGCAGCCGCTGCAGGTCCAGCACCACCACGGCGCGGTTCTCCAGCCGGACCCAGCCGCGGTGCACGAACTCGGCCAGGGCCTTGTTCACGGTCTCGCGGGAGGCGCCGACCAGCTGGG
>JAUNTT010000170.1 GCA_030538555.1 Micrococcus sp. | reverse complement strand
CTGAGCGGGCTGCGGCGGTGCGGATCCGGCGGGGGCCGCCGGGTCAGGGCGGCCCTCAGCTTTTGGGGAGTCGCCACCGAGGATGAGATCGAGCTCGGGCCGGATGCCCAGGGCGGTGTGCACCGCATCAGCGAGCACCTGGTCCCCGCGCCGGCTGAGCAACGACTGGCGCGGTCCGTCCTGGGTGAAGCCGATGGTCAGCAGGGACCCGTCGAAACCGGCGACACTCGCGTTGTCCTTCACCAGCATCCACACCAGCCGGGACGAGTCCTCGAGGGCGGCGAGGATCTCCGGCCAGGCACGACGCATCCGCTCCACCTGGCTCGGCGCGGACGAGTCCGCCGACGGGCTCGCGGCCGGCTCGCGGTCCTGAGACCCGGCGGGCTGCGCTGCAGCCGCCGCACTCGGCGAGGTCGGCACTTCGCGTTCGTCGGGCTGTCGGGGAGTCTGCGGCCCGGCAGCGGTGTCACGGTGATCCGGCTGCCCGCGAGTGGGTTCATTGCTCGCGGACTGGGGCTGCTGTGCCCCGCTGGATGCCGTGGCCGCGGTCTGCGGCACCTCCGACGTCCCGGCGGCATGGCCCTGGCCCTGCGTCCCTGCCGCCGAGGCCTGCTGCTCCGCCTCGGGTCGGCGCACGGCCGCGCGAGCGAGCGCTGCCCCGGAGAGGTGAGCGGCGTCGTCGGGAGTGTCACTGCCGGGTTGGTGGGTCTCCGCAGGAGACGGCTCCCCGGACGCGGGGCGATCCGCTGCCGGCGGGCCCGTGAACGCGGCGCGGCGCTCGAGGGCCTCGACGCGCGCCGCGAGACCGCGGGCGGACTCGTCCGTGGCGGGCAAGAGGAGGCGGGCCATGAGCAGCTCGAGGTGCAGGCGCGGGCTCGTGGCCCCCACCATCTCGGAGAGCGCCTCATTGGTCACATCCGCCAGCCGCGAGAGCTCGGCGCGGCTGAGGCCGGAGGCCTGCGCGGTCAGGCGGCGCACCTGGTCCTCGGGGACGCCATGCAGCACGGCACCGGCCTGGTCCGGCATCGCGCGGGCGATCACCAGATCCCGGAAGCGGTCCAGTAGGTCCTCCACGAAGCGTCGCGGATCCTGACCGGACTGCACCACCCGGTCCACGGCCCGGAAGACGGTCTGGGCGTCGTCGGCGGCCAGCGAATCGATGACGTCATCGAGCAGCGCCTCGGGCGTGAAGCCGAGCAGATTCACCGCGAGACCGTGGTCCACCCGCCCCTCGGTGGCGCCGGCGATGAGCTGATCCAACACCGAGAGGGTGTCGCGCACCGAGCCGGTGCCCGCCCGCACCACGAGCGGCAGGACGCCGTGATCCACCTGCGTCTGCTCCGAGGAGCACAGCTGATCGAGGTAGGCGATCAGCGGCTCCGGCGGCACCAGGCGGAAGGGGTAGTGGTGGGTGCGCGAGCGGATGGTGCCGATGACCTTCTCCGGCTCCGTGGTGGCGAAGATGAACTTCAGGTGCTCCGGCGGCTCCTCCACGATCTTCAGCAGCGCATTGAAGCCCGCGGTGGTGACCATGTGCGCCTCATCGATGATGAGGATCTTGTAGCGATCCCGCACCGGGGCGAACGTCGCGCGCTCGCGCAGGCCGCGAGCATCGTCCACACCGCCGTGGCTGGCCGCGTCGATCTCCAGGACATCCAGCGACCCCGGACCACCGGTGCCCAGGTCACGGCAGGAATCGCACTCCCCGCAGGGCGTCGGCGTCGGGCCCTGGGCGCAGTTCAGGCAGCGCGCCAGGATGCGGGCCGAGGTGGTCTTGCCGCAACCGCGCGGGCCGGAGAAGAGATACGCGTGATTGACCCGATCCTTCGCCAACGCCGTGCGCAGGGGCACGGTGACATGGTCCTGCCCGATGACGTCTTCGAACCGGTCAGGACGGTAGCGGCGATACAGGGCGGTGCTCACCGACCCAGCCTAACCGGGCGACCCACCCCGTTAATACGGCTGTTCAGAGATCGCGGTCGGTGGTCAGAGGCCTTCCGTGAAGTCCGCCTCGTCGAAGACCCAGGGATCCCGGGGCAGAGCGTCCGGGTCGAAGTGCGCGACGACGTCGGGCAGCGGTCCCGGCGGCAGACCCACCGACTCCAACAGACGATCACGCACGTGCGCGGGGGTGAGGCCGGGGATAGCGGCGGTGAGGTCCTCGAGCGTGACGGAGCCGTCCCGTTTGGCCAGGCGCTGTCCCGCCGCGTTCACCACGAGCGGTACATGCAGGTACTCCGTGTCCGGTGCCGGGACCGACTGCGCACGCGCGATGGTCTCGGTGAGCCAGCGCTGGCGCGGGGTGGAGTCCAGCAGGTCATCGGCGCGGACCACCTGGTTGATGCCCTGGTGCAGATCGTCCACCACCACAGCCAGGTTGTACGCGTAGGCGCCGTCATTGCGGCGCACCACGAGGTCGTCGACGAGCCCGGTCACCGTCCCGTGGAGGCGGTCCTGCGCGGTGGCCTCGGGATGGTGACCCGGCTGCAGGCCCGCGATGAGTGCGGCGTTCAGGCGCAGGGCCGCGGGACGCTGAGCGCGGCGCTCGGCCCGCTGGGCGGGGGTGAGCGTCCGGCACGTGCCGGGATAGAAGCCCGGGGGACGCAGCGGGGTCGGCTGAGCGGAGGGCGCGGGGGGCTCCGGCGCGGGGGGCTCTGGAGCGAGGTGGCGGGCGCCGTTGTCGTGGTGCGCGGCAGCGTCAGGGTGCGTGGCGGGGTGCGGTGCGGAACCGGCCTCGGCGATGTCCTTGCGGGAGCAATAGCACTCGTAGACCGCGTCCTCGCCATGGGCGGCCCGCAGGGCCTGCACCGCCGCGGTGTACAGCTGCGTCCGCTCCGATTGGCGCACCGGCTCGGCGTCCCAGTTCACCCCGACGGCGGCCAGGTCGGCGAGCTGCTGGCTCTCGGCGCCGGAACGGACCCGGTCCAGGTCCTCCACGCGCACCAGGAACGGCCGGTTCGACGCGCGCGCCGCGAGCCACGCGAGGAGTGCGGTGCGCAGATTCCCCACGTGCAGGGTCCCGGTGGGGGAGGGGGCATAGCGTCCGGCGCTCACGGGGGCCTCCTGCGCAGCAGCGGGGATCGGGGCGGTGGGCCACGTCGGTGGGCTAGACGGGTCAACGTGGGTGCAAAAGACCCCACACGCACCTGCCAGAGCCCACCTACCCTTGCTACCTTCCGGTCCTGGGGGAGTTCAGCGAGATGACACCACGTGTGGGGCCGCCCAAGAGTCTACCAGTGATGCGCCGTCGAGGTGTCGCGCGAGGCGGGTGAGGCGGTGCCGGGCAGATTGGCCGGTGCGTGAACCCGTGGTGTACAGTCATCTATGCCCCTGAGCGGTTTGCCGTGCAGGGGCGCACCAGGAGGATTCGCCTAGCGGCCTATGGCGCACGCCTGGAACGCGTGTTGGGTTAAC
>JAUNTT010000023.1:16124-24640 GCA_030538555.1 Micrococcus sp. | reverse complement strand
TGCCGCGCGGGCAGGCCTCGGTGCAGTTGAAGGTGGTGCGGCAGCGCCACACGCCTTCCTTGTCGTTGAGGATCTCCAGGCGCATGTCACCGGCGTCATCACGGGAGTCGAAGATGAAGCGGTGGGCGTTCACAATCGAGGCCGGGCCGAAGTACTGGCCGTCGGTCCAGAAAACGGGGCAGGACGAGGTGCACGCGGCGCACAGGATGCACTTGGTGGTGTCGTCGTAGCGCGCCCGGTCCTCCTGGGACTGGTAGCGCTCCCGGGTGGGCTCGGGGCCCTTGTTGACGAGGAACGGCATGATCTCGCGGTAGGACTGGAAGAACGGCTCCATGTCCACGATCAGGTCCTTCTCCACGGGCAGACCCTGGATGGCCTCGACGGTAATGGGCTTGGACAAGTCCAGGTCCTTGAGCAGCGTCTTGCAGGCCAGGCGGTTGCGGCCGTTGATGCGCATCGCATCGGAGCCGCAGATGCCGTGCGCGCACGAGCGACGGAAAGACAGGGTGCCATCGTGCTCCCACTTGACCTTGTGCAGGGCGTCCAGCACGCGGTCGGTGCCGTACATGGTGAGCTTCCACTCGTCCCAGTACGTCACGTCGGAGGATTCGGGCAGGAAGCGGCGGACCTTGAGGACGATGTCGAAGCTCTCGACGGCGCCCATGCCCTCGCCGCTGGCGGAGAGGTCGACCTTCGATGCCGGCTCGGTCTCGGTGGTGGTGGTGCTCATCAGTACTTACGCTCCATCGGCTCGTAGCGGGTCATGACAACCGGCTTGGTCTCAAAGCGGATGCCCTTGACGCCCTCCATCTCCGCGTCTTCGTCGCGGTAGATCATGGTGTGCGCCATGAAGTTCTCGTCATCGCGGTCCGGGTAGTCCTCGCGGTAGTGACCGCCGCGGGACTCCTTGCGGCCCAGGGCTGCCAGGGTCATCGCCTCGGCGATGTCCAGCAGGTAGCCCAGCTCGAGGCCCTCGAGCAGGTCGAGGTTGAAGCGCTTGCCCTTGTCCTGCACGGACACCTGACGGTAGCGCTGACGCAGGGACTCGATCTCGGCCAGCGCGCGGCGGATCGACTCCTCGTCGCGGAACACCTGCATGTCCGCGTCCATGACCTCCTGCAGGCGCGAGCGCAGCTCGGCGACCTTCTCGTTGCCGGTGGCGGAGCGCAGGTTCTCGATCTGACCCTCGATGAAGGACTCGCCGTTCTCCGGCAGCTCGACGAACTCGGCACCCTGCGCGTACTCCGCGGCGTAGATGCCGGCGCGGCGGCCGAACACGTTGATGTCGAGCAGCGAGTTGGTGCCCAGACGGTTGGAGCCGTGCACGGACACGCAGGCCACCTCGCCCGCGGCGTAGAGGCCGGGGACCACGGTGTCGTTGTCCTGGAGGACCTCGCCCTTGATGTTCGTCGGGATGCCGCCCATGAAGTAGTGGCACGTCGGGAACACCGGCACGGGCTCGGTGTAGGGCTCCACACCGAGGTAGGTGCGGGCGAATTCGGTGATGTCCGGCAGCTTCTCGTCGATGTGCGAGGGCTCCAGGTGGGTCAGGTCGAGCAGGACGTAGTCCTTGTTCGGCCCGGCGCCGCGGCCCTGGCGGACCTCCTCGGCCATCGAGCGGGCGACGATGTCGCGCGGCGCGAGGTCCTTGATGGTGGGGGCGTAGCGCTCCATGAAGCGCTCGCCGTCGGCGTTTCGCAGGATGCCGCCCTCGCCGCGAGCGGCTTCGGAGAGCAGGATGCCCAGTCCGGCCAGGCCGGTGGGGTGGAACTGGACGAACTCCATGTCCTCCAGTGGCAGGCCCGCGCGGTAGGCGATGGCCATGCCGTCACCGGTGAGGGTGTGGGCGTTGGAGGTGGTCTTGTACACCTTGCCGGCGCCGCCGGTGGCGAAGACCACGGACTTGGCCTGGAAGATGTGCAGCTCGCCGGTGGCCAGCTCATAGGCCACGACGCCGGACACGCGCTTCTGCGTGTACGTGCTGCCGTCCTCGCGGGTCGCCTCTTCCTCGCTCATGAGCAGGTCGAGCGCGTAGAACTCGTTGTAGAACTCCACATTGTGCTTGACGCAGTTCTGGTAGAGCGTCTGGAGGATCATGTGGCCGGTGCGGTCCGCGGCGTAGCAGGCGCGGCGCACGGGGGCCTTGCCGTGGTCACGGGTGTGACCGCCAAAGCGGCGCTGGTCGATCTTGCCCTCGGGGGTGCGGTTGAAGGGCAGGCCCATCTTCTCGAGGTCGAGGACCGCGTCGATGGCCTCCTTCGCCATGATCTCCGCGGCGTCCTGGTCCACCAGGTAGTCGCCGCCCTTGATCGTGTCAAAGGTGTGCCACTCCCAGTTGTCCTCCTCCACGTTGGCCAGCGCGGCGCACATGCCGCCCTGGGCAGCGCCGGTGTGGGAGCGAGTGGGGTAAATCTTGGTGAGCACCGCGGTGTGGGCGCGCTGGCCCGACTCGATGGCCGCGCGCATGCCGGCGCCGCCAGCGCCGACGATCACCACGTCGTACTTGTGTACCTGCATTCTCAGGTTCTCTCTCTCGGTCTCGTCCGGGCCCGCCCGGCCCACGTACGGCGGCGGGCGGCCCGTCAGCGAATCTCGTGGGTCAGGCTCGGCAGAACTCGGGCACGCTGGGCAGGAGGTTGCCGGCGCCGTCCACCATGCAGGGCTCGAAGGTGAAGATCACGAGCGTGCCCAGGATGAGGATGGAGGCAGAGGCGATGTAGAGGATCATCGAGAGCCAGAAGCGGGTGCTGTCCTTCTGCGCGTAGTCCATGATGATCGTGCGCATGCCGTTGGTGCCGTGCAACATGGCCAGCCACAGCAGGGTCAGGTCGAAGAACTGCCACATGGGGTTGGCCCACTTGCCGGCCACGAAACCGAAGTCGATGCCCTGCACGCCCTGGCCGACCATGAGGTTGGCGGTGAGGTGGATGGCCAGCAGCACCACGAGGATGACGCCGGAGAGGCGCATGAACAGCCAGGCCAGCATCTCGAAGTTGCCCTTGCCGCCCTTGTTGCGGGTGAACTTGGGGTCGATCGCGACGGAACGGGGCGCCGCGATGGTGGTGTCGGTCATGCTCATGATCACAGGCCTCCGTACTCGAAGAAGATGTAGGCGTGGCGCGCGAAGAAGCCGGCGAACAGCACGGCCCACAGGCCGAGCACAACCCACAGCAGGGTCGTCTGGTGCTTCGTGCCGCCCTTCCAGAAGTCGACCAGGATGATGCGCAGGCCGTTGAGGGCGTGGAAGAGGATCGCGGCGACGAGGCCGGCCTCACCGAGTGCGAAGTACCACGTGTGGTACATGCCGATCACGGCGTCGTAGGCCTCGGGGGAGACGCGCACCAGTGCGGTGTCTGCCACGTGGACCAGCAGGTAGAAGAAGATCACGACGCCGGTGATGCGGTGGCCCACCCAAGACCACATGCCTCCGTAGCCGCGGTACAGGGTCCCGCGGCCGTTGTCGGCCGGGGCCTGCGCAGTGGCAGTAGACACGGTTGTTTACCTCCAAAGAGATGACACGGTCACCGCCGTCGGCGTTGGCAGGTCCACCCCTTGGAGGCTGCGCTGCCGGGCTTGGTCGGGGATCGTGTGCGTGATGCGAGTCGATTCCACCTTCCAGAGTAGACCCTCTGCGGGGTCGGACGCGCTCAGGGCCAGGCAGTGTGACACGCGCGGCACTCTCGGTCGGTGGCGTGCGAGATCCTGCGGATCCGGCGTGACGAGCATCCACAGCCAACCTGACCTGCACGACGCCGTTTCGTACGCTTGAGGGTGTGAACACCGAGTCCCAGCCCGCGCAGCACGTCTCCGACGCCGCGGCCGCCGCCCTCGCCCGTTTCCATGCCGTGATTCCCGCGGGAGGTGTGGGCACGCGACTGTGGCCGCTCTCGCGCGCCGCGGCGCCCAAGTTCCTGCATGACCTGACGGGGTCCGGGCAGACGCTGATCCGCGCGACGTGGGATCGCCTCGCGCCCCTGGCACAGGAGCGGATGATGGTGGTCACCGGGCAGGCCCACCGGGACGCCGTCGTGTCCCAGCTGACGGAGTTGGATGCGAACGATCTGGTCCTCGAGCCCTCGCCGAAGGACTCTGCGGCCGCGATCGGTCTGGCCGCCGCGATCCTCTCGCTGCGCGACCCGGAGATCATCATGGGCTCGTTCGCGGCTGATCAGGTGATCGCCCCCGTCGAGCAGTTCCAGGCGGCCGTGGCCGAGGCCGTGGTCACCGCGGCCACGGGCAAGATCGTGACCATCGGCATCACGCCGACCCATGCAGCCACCGGCTTCGGCTACATCCGCAAGGGTCGCTCCCTGCGGCTGGCCGACGCTGAGCACGCCTTTGACGTCGCCGCCTTCGTGGAGAAGCCCGACGCCGCCGTGGCCGAGCGCTACGTCCGCTCCGGGAAGTATCTGTGGAACGCGGGCATGTTCGTGGCCCCGGTGGGCCTGATGCTCGAGCATCTGGAGGACAGCGAGCCGGAGCTGCACGCCGGGCTGATGACCATTGCCCGCGCCTGGGACACGCCGGAGCGCGAGGCGGTGCTCGAGGAGGTCTGGCCGACGCTGAAGAAGACGGCCATCGACTACGCCGTGGCCGAGCCGGCCGCTGCGCACGGTGACGTCGCCGTCGTTCCCGGGACCTTCACGTGGGACGACGTGGGCGACTTCGCGGCGATCGCGCGACTGAACCCCGTGCGCGACTCCTCGGGCATCACGGTGATCGGTCAGACTCCGCGAGTGTTCTCGGACGATGCGAGCGGCGTCGTCGTGACGGACACCAAGCGTGTGATCGCGCTGATCGGCATCGAGGACGTCGTGGTGGTGGACACCGAGGACGCCCTGCTGGTGACGACCACCGAGCACGCCCAAGACGTGAAGAAGGCGGTCGAGTCGCTCAAGGCGGAAGGCGCCGACGACGTCCTGTGAATCCCCGCCTGCGCTCCCGGCCTGCGCTAGTCTGCTGACCCATGACCGGCACGCCCTCCCCGACCCCTCAGGATCGCTCTGATGAGCTGACCGTTGCCGAGGTCGGGGCTGCCGTGGCGGACGTCGAGCCGGGCGCGCGTGCCCTGCGCCGCGCCATCCACCAGGACCCGGAGCTGGGCTTCGAGGAGCACCGCACCACGCAGCGGATCCTCGACTATCTCCGTGAGGCCGGGCTGGACCCCGTCGCACTCAAGCCCACGGGCGCGTATGTGGACGTCGGTCAGGGACCGATCGTGCTCGCGCTGCGCGCGGACATCGACGCCCTGCCCATCGACGAAGTCACCGGGCTGCCCTACTCCTCGCAGAACGAGGGTGTGGCGCATGCCTGCGGCCATGACATGCACACCGCCGTCATGGCCGGCACCGCCGTCACCCTGCACCGCATCCTGACGGGCCAGACCGACGACGCCGAACTCGCCGCCGCCGGTGCCCGCGCTCACGGCCGGGTGCGCGTCATCTTCCAGGCTGCCGAAGAGGTGCATCCCGGGGGTGCCCTCGAGGTCCTGGGCCAGGGCGTGCTCGAGGGGGTCCCGAGGATCTTGGCCGCGCACTGTGAGCCGCGCTTCGACGTCGGGGTGATCGGCACGCGTATCGGCGCCATCACCTCCGCGGCGGACACCATCAACATCACGCTGACGGGCCGGGGCGGCCACACCTCCCGTCCTCACCTGACCGAGGACATGGTCTTTGCCCTGTCCCAGATCGCGGTGAATGTGCCTGCCGTGCTCTCCCGCCGCATTGACGTGCGCTCTGCCGTCTCCGTGGTGTGGGGCCACATCAACGCTGGCTCCGCACCCAATGCGATCGCCGCGACGGGCACTCTCTCCGGGACCATGCGCTGCCTCGACGCCGCCATGTGGGAGGAAGCCGGCGTGCTGCTGGACGAGGTTGTCACCCAGGTGGCCATGCCGTACGGCGTGCAGGTGGATCTCGAGCACATTCGTGGCGTGCCCCCGGTGGACAACCAGGAAGCCGAGACCGCACTGATCGAGGCCGCCGTGCGCCGCGAGTTCGGTGGACAGTCGATTGTGCTGACCCCTCAGTCCATGGGCGGCGAGGACTTCGCGTGGATGACCCAGGAGGTCCCTGGCTCGATGATGCGCCTGGGCACTAAGACGCCTGGCGGCATCGAGTACGACCTGCACCGCGGCGACTACATCCCGGATGAGGGGGCGCTCGCCGTGGGCATGCGCGTCTTCGCCTCTGCCGGGCTGGCCGAGATGCTGGGGCAGGACGGCTGACGCCCGGGCGGGACGGGCGAACGGATAAGCATTGGGGCACTGGGTGTGCTGGCGTAGCAGCCCCTGCTCGACGCCGTCCGTAGCATCGAGGCGACGCCGGTGGAGGTGACTTATTCCCGCCGGAGGCCGTAGAAGGAGACTCCAGTTCGAAATCTCTCCTGACGAGCACTGAGGTCATGTGTATGATGCGTCACAGTGGCACATTGGTGTGTCGCATGAGAAACGCGAGGGGTTTGGCGTGGTGGGTTTTGGTTGGCGTCGGGGTGTTGCTCAGTGTGTAGCGGTGTTCGCGGCGGTGGCGTTGTTGGCTGCGGATACCCAACCTTCTGTGGCGCAGCCTGCTCGTGAGCCAGGGGTTGTTGAGGCTGTCGGGGATGGTGTTGATCAGCCGTTAGACCCGGGGGTGGGCCGTGAGGATCCGGTCGCGGCGCAGATCACGGCGTTCGCGACCGGTGAGCGGGTGGAGGATCTGTCCGCGCGGACCGTCACGGAGCGGTTGTTCGCGAATCCGGATGGGACCTGGACACTCGAAGCGTTCACGGGTGCCATGGGTGATGACTCTGACATCGAAGAGCCCGACCCCGATGCCGCGGAGCCGGAGGCCCCTTCCACACCGTTGTTGGCGGATGGTGATGGGAAAAGTCTGTCTGGGGTGGTTTCTGCGCTGGAGATTAATGACGGCGAAGACTCCCTCGGTGAGGGGCCGACCAGTGATTCGGTCGCGTTAGTCCGTCTTGAGTCCACTGCTGGTGAGATCGGAACACCGGCCGGTGACGATACTGATCCAGGAGTCGACGCTGTCGAGGGTGCCGTTGACGCCTCGGGTGCCGGCACGGATCCTGGCCAGGTTCCCGACGCTGATGCTGGTGGTGTGTCGGGTGATTCTGCCGAGATGGTGTTGGGATTCGAGGGTGAGTTGGGTGCCCCGCAGGTGGTGGAGAACGAGGCGGTCTACCCGGACGCTCAGGTGCTGGTGGGTGAGTCCTCTTCGTTGCCGGTGCAGGTGGTGGTGGATGCCGTGGGTGAGGGCTTCTCTCACCGGGTGGTTCTCGATGAGGACCCGGGCCAGGATCTGGTGTTGCGGTTCCCGATCGGTCTGTCCGAGGGACTGAGGTTGGTCCAGGACGAGGAGACCTCTGCTCTGCGGGTGTTGGATGCTGAGGGTGGGTTGGTGTTTTTCGGTTCTGCTCCGGTGATGTGGGACTCCACCGTGGTGGATGAGCAGGTCGGGGTGCGTGACGAGGTCCCGGTGGTCTCTTCGGTGGTGGTGGAGGACGGGACCCCGGTGTTGGTGCTGGATGTGGACCAGGACTGGTTGTCGGCGGCGGAGCGGGTGTTCCCGGTCACGATTGATCCGGTGTGGACGGCGCATGTGGATGCGGATACGTGGGTGCAGTCGGGGACCACGGCCCCGCAGGTCAATAGTGTCGAGTTGCGGGCGGGCACGTTTAACTCGGGTACGAACCGGGCGCGGTCGTATCTGAAGTTTGATTTCTCGGGTGTTGCTGGTGCTGATGTGGTGCGCGCTGAGTTGAAGTTGTGGAATCACCATTCGTGGTCGTGTTCCCCCGCGGGGTTGACTGCGGCCAGGGTCACGGGCGCCCAGGAAATGTCACGTTTCTTTGACGTGACAACGGGCCGCCAATACCGGACCCCGACCCTTAAGTCAAACAAGGGCTATCGGGGTTGCTGCTCGAACTTCGAGCGGAAAGTAAATGGGAGCTGGATAAACGTTCACGTGGGGATCAAGCGATGATAGGTGGGTTTGCTCGCTACGAGTACACTGGTTATATAGAGTCCGGTCGCTGGTGCAATGAGTGGATTGTAGTCGTCGAGCTTGACGATGATGACACGGCGGATTTGGACTCTCGGTACTGGGTGGAATTTAACGACCCTATACACTCTGTCGTTTCCGCACCGGACCTTGTCCCGAGGGATGTTTCCGACTTATTTGTGAAGGATGAACGCGAACTCCGTGAACTTCTCGCGGACAGTCATGTTACTTGGTTCCCTCGGGAGGTCGGGATGCGCGCCATAGGTCGGCCGGGTCTAATTGAATGCGACATATCGTGGCATCTTCGCCTAATTAGGGGAATTCTGAACTTGTTCCCTGCGCGACGTCGCGCTTTGAATAGAAGGTCCAAATATATCAAGGCAAACATTGAGCGACTCGATCAAGGGCCATTGTCTCCGTTCAGGTAATCGGGCTCTTCACAATCCAGGGTGTAGTCGGGGTCTGAATCCGCCGGCCTCGAGCAGGGAATGGGCGATGTAGTTGCCCAGGTTGCGT
>JAUNTT010000023.1:0-16114 GCA_030538555.1 Micrococcus sp. | reverse complement strand
CCAGAGCGATCCCGCGCAGATGGGGCGTGTCAGATGGTCTGTGTAAGTCGTACCGGAAGGAACGGTAAGAATCATGACCATGACCAACGAGAAGAGCACAGGCCAGCCTTCGGGCCAGGACCTCGTCGAGCAGCTCAAGGCCTCCGGGCAGCTGGATGCCCTGTTCGCGCAGATCGATGCCGGCAAGGTCGAGCTGACCGGGGATGGCGGGTTCGTGCCCGCACTGGTCAAGGCCGCGCTCGAACGGGGCCTGCAGGCCGAGCTGACCAGCCATCTGGGCTACGCCAAAGGCGACCGGCAAGCCTCGGAGTACTCCAACTCCCGTCACGGCAGCACCCCCAAGACCGTGGCCTCCGAGATCGGCCCGATCGAGCTGGCGATCCCCCGTGATCGTGAGGGCTCTTTCACTCCGCGACTGGTACCCAAGGGCCAACGGCGCCTGGGCGGGCTGGATGAGATGATCATCAGTCTTTATGCCGGTGGGATGACGATCCGCGAGATCCGCCACCACCTGGCCTCCACGATCGGCACAGAACTCTCACACGAGACGATCTCGAACATCACCGACGCGGTAGCCGAGGAAGTCCTGGCCTGGCAGGCCCGGCCACTGGATCAGTTCTACCCCGTGATCTACCTCGACACGATCCGGATCAAGATCAAGGAGAACGCGCAGGTCATCAATCGTGCCGCCTACATCGCGGTCGGTGTTGACCTCGACGGGATCAAGCACGTGCTGAACCACCCCGGGTTTGGTGGAGGGTCTTGATCTCTACGGGAGAGTGGATTCATGCCTGCACCGAGGAAGTACAACGACGAGCTTCGTGAGCGTGCGATCCGCACGGTGAACGAGATGTTGAAAGAGACGCCCGGTCTGCCGGTCAAGCGCGCCTGCACCCAGGTGGGTGAGCAGCTGGGGATCCCGGCGGCGACGCTGCGGAACTGGTTCCGTGCCCCGGCCCAGGCGGCCGGGTCCACGGCGACGGCCACCGAGCCGGCCGAGCGGATCAAGGAGCTGGAGAAGGAGAACCGTGAACTGCGGCGGGCGAACGCGATCTTGCGGTCAGCCTCAGCTTTTTTCGCGGCGGAGCTCGACCGCCCCTCACCTCGCTGATCTCCTACATCGATCAGCACAAGGACCAGTTCGGGGTCGAGCCGATCTGCACCGTCCTCACCGAGGCCGACGCGAAGATCGCCCCGAACACGTACTACGCGACCAAAACCCGCCCGCCCTCGATGCGGGCGTTGGCCGACGCCGCGTTGGACGCCCGGATCCTGGCCCTGGATGAGGACAACTACCAGGTTTTCGGGGTGATGAAGATGTGGAAGATGCTCAACCGTCAACAGGTGCTGGACGAGCACGGACAGGCCACCGGCGTCTGCTACCCGCACGTGCCCCGCTGCGCGGTCGCGCGCCGGATGAAGGCCCTGGGCCTGGTCGGCGCGGTCGCCGGCGACCACAAGGCGCCCCGGACCACGGTTGCGGCCAAGGACGGCCACCCGGCCGATCTGCTCGAGCGGGACTTCACCGCGACCGCGCCCGATACCCGGTGGGTGGCCGACATCACGTACGTCCCGACCTGGGTCGGGTTCGTCTACGTCGCGTTCGTGATGGACCTGTTCTCCCGGCGGATCGTGGGCTGGCGGGTGACCGCCAGCCTGCACACCGACCTCGCGCTGGACGCCCTCAACCACGCGATCTTCACCCGCCAACGGCAAGGGCGGTCTCTGGATGGGCTGGTCCACCACGCCGACAGAGGCGTCCAGTACCGGGCGATCCGGTACACCGAACGCCTCGAAGAACTCGGGATCGTGGCCTCCGTCGGGTCCAAGGGCGACTCCTATGACAACGCCGCCGCCGAAGCGCTGAACCGGCTGTTCAAGACCGAGCTCATCCGCCGACGCGGCCCCTGGAAGACGCTGGAGCACGTCGAGCTCGAAGTGCTGAAGTGGGTCGACTGGTACAACACGACCCGCCCGCACAGCTGGTGCGACTACCTCGCACCCGCAGCGTACGAGACCGACTACTACGCTGCCCTTAACCCTTCGACGACACCCGTCGCCGAAGCACACACGACTCTCCACTGAACCCGGGGTGGTTCAGGCCGCGAACACGGGCATCAAGAACATCAAGCGCACCGGGCGTGGTTTCCGTCATCCCGAGAACTACCGGACGCGTATCCTCCTGTCCAGTGCTGCGAGAACCGCAGCATGAACACCCACCACAACCGGGCCGTTCACCACGAACCGCGAAGAGCCCGTTTACGCCACACGATCTTCACGGGCCTGTCGAAGCAAGGGGCGTCGAGCAGTGTCACGTTCTTTCTGCCGCGACTGACCGCGATGACCCCACACTCGGGGCAGCCCACCGGCACCCGGTCGGACTCCACAGTGATGATCAGATGCCCTGATTCAGGTGAGGTGGTCCCACGCCGATCGGGTGCAGGCCCGGCAACCCGAGGAGCAGGTCACAGCAGGTGCAGTACACCGGCCCGTGGCCAGGGAACGACGTGGGCGCGGAGGTAGAATCGGGCATGTCGAGGTCTTCCGGATCGGGTTGCTTGGTCGCTCCCTATCTTGAAGGCCTCGACACTTGTTCAGTGGATCCCTACGCGTGTCACGTCATGCCCTGCCCCCACCCCAACGCGGAAGAGCCGGTTTCCGTATTCCCGAGAACTACCGGACGCGTATTCTACTATCCAGTGCTGCGAGAACCGCGGCATGAACACCCGCCACAAACGGCCCATTCACCACGAACCGCGAAGAGCCCCAAACGCGGCAGAAGCGGGGTGCTGAAGAATCAATCACCCCCGCTTAAACGTCCCGCATCAAGCATCACCCAGGGATTCCACCTCGGTCGTCATTGCGAGCGCTGCCACCAAGTAACTCTGGATCACATGCCCCAGTTACTCACCTTCGGTCCACTCCTAGAGACGTCCAGCCGAAGACCAACGTCTCGACTCGCGCCAATCCCGGCGATGCCCTGGGTCTGACGAGCGCGCAATTCTATAGTCGCTGTCCCGGTCCGATTTGCACTAGCGCGAACAACATTGAACTTACCGGTGCTCATCCCAATTCCACCAGTTCGCGCCTCTGAATACTTATTGATACGTTGACCGTTGGCACCAAAGGTGAATGAGCTCCTGAAGGACATGTGCCAAGTTAGCGCCGAGTGCCTTACAAGGCAGTTGTCCCAATAGCTACTTGAGGCGTGCGAATAAGAAGTCTTCCGACACTCGGTGAGAGACGTGCCAAAGAGCGTGGTGCCAAGCTGCGGGCCACGCAAGAGCTCGGGCCCAACTGGCGTAACAGAAGTCTCGGACTTGGACCCATCCGGAAAGGTGCGCTCGATTACCGAGGAACCATCCGCCCGCACAACCGAGCGCTCTGTCAACGGCTCCACGCCACTCTTATCCGAGTCTGGCAACTCACCCCTTTGAACCTTTGCAATTAAACTGTAGTGGTGCCGTTCATCGACCCCTAGGGCATGCAGCTGACCTATCAGGAAGGCGAGATCCGCCTCGGACAGCCCGTGGGAGGGCAGTGACGTCACGGACTCCATTGGCGCATCTGCAAGCGTTTGCGATGAGGCTAATGCCGGCTGCCCTGTTAGTACAATTAGCGCCGCCGCGGCCACGAGGCTCCGCGATTTGACTGATGCTGACTTAAACATGACATCCTCCAGATTCTCCGTCGGCTAATGACCGGTAGTACGACGTGACTGATGTCACGTCACGGACGAGTCTCACTGATGCACCTGGGCGTGTCAACCCCCAATCTCACTCTCTGAGAAGCCGCGCCCCAGATGAGAGCGTAACCGTAGTGTGGGCCAGCCCGACTCGAGCAGGTTCCTGGGGATGTAGTGGAGCCTGGGGATGTAGTAGATGAGGTCCCCGGCGCGCTGATGCGCCCGGGCACCAAGACGCCCGGCGGCATCGAATATGACCTGCACCGCGGCGACTACATCCCGGACGAAGGGGCGCTCGCCGTGGGCATGAGCGTCTTCGCTTCGGCCGGGCTGGCCGAGATGCTGGGGCAGGACGGCTGACGCCACCGCTGGTGCGGGGGAGCAGGTAAACTCCCGGGTAACGGGCCGCAACGAGACCGAGGACACACTCTCGGAACCGCTCGCAGCTCGAGGGTGCGGCGCGGCACTCAGCGGATCGCTGACGCACCAGCACCCTCGTGATTTCGCATCGATCCACCACTGCAAATGAGGCATCCCATGGGCATCCTGACCTCCGACGCCGCGAAGCGTCGTCTCTTCCTCCCCGCCGCCGTGCTCGGCGCATCGACCCTCCTGCTGGCCTCGTGCGGCCAGGCCCCGGAGGAGTCCGGCTCCAACGGCGAGACCGGTTCGGCCTCCGCCACCGGTGCCGCCGCCGAGGTGGGCTCGGACAACTCGGACTACAAGGCCTGCATCGTCTCCGACGAGGGCGGCTTCGACGACCGTTCCTTTAACCAGTCCTCCTACGAGGGCCTCAAGGCCGCCGAGAAGGAGTTCGGCATCCAGGTCGCCGAGGCCGAGTCCCACGCCGTGGGCGACTACGTGCCGAACATGAACAACATGATCGACGCGAACTGCCAGCTCATCGTGGGCGTCGGCTACCAGCTTGGCGAGACCATCATGCCGATCTCCAAGGACAACTCCGAGATCAAGTTCGTGGGCGTGGACGTCACGGCCGAGGGCTACCCGGACAACGTCCGCAACATCATCTTCGACACCGCGCAGGCCGCCTTCCTGGCTGGCTACGCGGCCGCCGGCATGACCGAGACCGGCACCGTGGCGACCTACGGCGGCATGGAGATCCCCACCGTGTCCATCTTCATGGACGGCTTCGCCCGCGGCGTGGACCACTACAACGAGGTCAAGAACGGCAACGTCAAGGTCCTGGGCTGGGACAAGGACGCCCGCACCGGCTCCTTCACCGGCGACTTCACCAACCAGAACGCCGGCAAGACGAACACCACGAACTTCATCAACGAGGGCGCGGACATCATTATGCCCGTCGCGGGTAGAGCCGGTCTGGGGACTCTGGACGCTATCAAGGAAGCGAACGCTGAAGGGGCTTCTGCGAAAGCGATCTGGGTGGACGCTGACGGCTACGAGACAACGAACGACGGCGAGGTCATCCTCACCTCGGTCATGAAGCTCATGGGCGACGCCGTGAAGAACGTCATCGCCGAGGACCTGAACGACGAGTTCACCCCCGAGGCCTACGTGGGCACCCTGGAGAACGAGGGCGTCGCCCTGGCACCGTTCCATGACTTCGACGGCGATGTGCCGCAGGAGCTGAAGGACGAGCTGGAGCAGCTGCGCAAGGACATCATCTCCGGTGAGGTCGAGGTCGGCGCCGAGGACTCCCCGGAGGCCTGATCGGCCACTCGCACTGACCGCGCTCCCGGACGTGAGACTGCGGTAGCCTCGGGCCGGGTCCTGTTCTCCACAGGACCCGGCCCGTTCGGCCCGTCGATGCACCGCGGGTCCACCCGCGCCCCCCACGTGCTCTGACACAGCGCCTCTGACACAGCGCCTCTAACCCACCGGCCCTGCCGCACCTGCTCTGAAGGAGAGCCGAGGATGAAACTCGAACTGCGTGGCATCACCAAACGCTTCGGGACGTTCACCGCCAATGACGCCGTGGACTTCGTGGTCCGCTCCGGGGAAGTCCACACCCTGCTCGGAGAGAACGGCGCCGGCAAGTCCACGCTCATGAACGTGCTGTTCGGGCTCTATGACCCCACGGCCGGTGAGATCCTCGTGGACGATGTGCCCGTGAAGTTCGCCGGTCCCGGCGAGGCGATGCGGGCTGGGATCGGGATGGTGCACCAGCACTTCATGCTCGTGCCCGTGTTCACCGTGGCCGAGAACATCGCGCTCGGCGATGAGGCCACCAGGGCGACCGGCATCCTCGATCTCGAGGCTACCCGCAAGAAGATCCGCGCGATCTCCGATGAATACGGTTTCGCGGTGGACCCGGATGCGATCGTCGAGGACCTGCCGGTGGGCGTCCAGCAGCGCGTCGAGATCATTAAGGCCCTCGTGCGGGATGCCAAGGTCCTCATCCTCGATGAGCCCACCGCGGTGCTCACCCCGCAGGAGACCGACGAGCTGCTCTCGATCATCCGCCAGCTCAAGGCCGACGGCACCGCCATCGTCTTCATCTCTCACAAGCTGCGCGAGGTCAAGGCCATCTCCGACCACATCACCGTGCTGCGTCGCGGCAAGGTGGTCGGCACCGCCGACCCCAGCGCCTCGGCCACCGAGCTTGCCTCGCTCATGGTGGGCCGCGCCGTGACCCTGAACCGCACCAAGACGGCCCCGCAGCTGGGCGAGGAGACCTTCCAGGTCAAAGACCTCACCGTGCTCGCCCCCACCGGTCAGCTGCTGCTGGACCACGTCAGCTTCGGCATCCGCCAGGGCGAGGTCCTCGGCATCGCCGGCGTGCAGGGCAACGGCCAGACCGAGCTCACCGAGGCCATCATGGGTCTGCACAAGGCCACCGGGTCCATCACCCTGGGCGGCCAGCAGCTGCTGGGCCGTTCCACGCGCCAGATCATCCGGTCCGGCGTCGGGTATGTGCCCGAGGACCGCTCCACGGACGGCCTGGTCGGCTCGTTCACCGTGGCCGAGAACATGGTGCTCAACCGCTTCGACCAGCCCCCGGCCGGCTCCGCCCTGCAGCTCAAGCCCCGCGCCATCCGCGAGCGCGCCGAGAGCAAGGTCGCGGAGTTCGACGTCCGCACCCAGGGCGTGGACCTGCCCGTGTCCTCGCTCTCGGGCGGCAATCAGCAAAAGGTCGTCATGGCTCGCGAGCTCGTGGACGACCTCAAGCTCTTCATCGCCGCCCAGCCCACCCGCGGCGTCGATGTCGGCTCCATCGAGTTCCTGCACGGGCGGATCATCGCCGAGCGCGACTCCGGCACTCCGGTCATGATCGTGTCCACCGAGCTGGACGAGATCCTTGAACTCGCCGATCGCATCGCGGTGATGTACCACGGCCGGATCATCGGGATCGTGGACGGGGACACCCCGCGCGACGTGCTCGGCCTAATGATGGCCGGCCAGTCCCTCGACGACGCCGCCGCTGAGACCGGCACCGCCGAGTCGGCCACCGAGGAAGGAATCCACGCGTGAGCGAGAACGCCCCGACCCCCGCACCCGGCACGGGCACGCAGCCGGCCGGTACGAGCACGGCCGGTTCCACCGCCGTCGGCGCCCAGCCCACCTCGACGTCCGGCACCCCCCAGCCGGAGCCGGGCAGCCAGGAGTCCGCGCTGCGCCAGATCATGTCCGGCAACGCCGTGGTCACCGTGCTGGCCATCGTGCTCTCGCTGGTCATCTCGGCGATCCTGATCATCGTGACCAACCCGCGGGTCACCGAGTCCGCAGGCTACTTCTTCGCCCGGCCCCTGGACACCCTCTCCGCGGCCTGGACGGCCATCTCCGAGGCGTATCTGGCCCTGTTCCGCGGCGCGATCTTTAACTACAACGGCACCACCACGGTGCAGATGTTCCGTCCCCTGACGGAGACCCTGACCGTGGCCACCCCGCTGATCATCGTGGCCCTGGGCGTGGCGATCGCCTTCCGCACCGGCCTGTTCAACATCGGCGGTCAGGGTCAGTTCCTCATCGGCGCGATGTTCGCCACCGTCGGCGGCGTCTACCTGAACCTGCCCTTCGGCGTGCACCTGCTGGTGGTCATCATCATGGCCGCCCTCGGCGGCCTGCTGTGGGGTGGCCTCGTCGGCGTGCTCAAGGCGTACACGGGCGCCCATGAGGTGATCCTCACGATCATGCTCAACTACGTGGCCCTCCACCTCGTCTCCTACGCACTGAACACCCCGTTCCTGCGCCGCGAGGGCACCAACAACCCCATCTCCGCGACCTTCGCCGAGACCGCGACCTTCCCCCTCTTGGTGAGCAGCTCCTTCCGCTTGCACTGGGGCTTCGTCATGGCGGTGCTGCTCACCCTCTTCGCGTGGTGGCTGCTGGAACGCTCCACGCTCGGCTTCCGTCTGCGCGCCGTGGGTGCCAATCCCACCGCCGCCCAGACCGCCGGCATCAGCGTCAAGGGTGGCTACATCGCGGCCATGGGCATCGCCGGTGCTCTGGCTGGCCTCGGTGCCGTCTCGCATATCTCCGGCACGGAGAAGGTGCTGACCTCCGGCATCGCCGGTCAGTTCGGCTTCGACGCCATCACCGTCGCCCTGCTGGGCCGGTCCAATCCGGTGGGTGTGCTGTTTGCTGGCCTGCTCTTCGGCGCCCTGCGCGCCGGCGGCGCCACGATGCAGACCCAGACGGGTGTGCCGATCGACATCGTCTTGGTGGTGCAGTCCTTCATCGTGCTTTTCATCGCGGCACCGCCGCTGGTCCGCACGCTGTTCCGCCTGCCGGCGCCGTCCGCGGCACGGGCGCGCAAGAAGGCCGACGTCGTCACGCAGCCGGCGCTGGCCGGTGCGGCCGTGTCCGGCAGCGGTGGCGAGGCCGTGGCTCCCAGCGCCACCTCCGGTGAGGCGGCCGCCGAGGGCGCCACCGCCACGCCGGACGCCAACCCTGATCCCGACGGCGGCCCACCCGCCGATCCCGGGTCCGACGTCCCCGCGCGAACCGAGGAGGAGGGCCGATGAGCTCGAGAGTCGCCAGTGAGCAGCGCCCCGCACCCACGCCGCGGGACAGCGCGGAGCGCGAGACCGTCACCGTCCGCTCGTGGACCACGCCCATCATCGTCACGGTCTTCACCGTGGTCTCCCTCGTGGTGTTCGCCCTGAACGCCCCGGACCGCGAGGCCACCTTCCGCATCTCCACCGCCAACGACGCCGTCCAGATCCCGGATCTCGTGGCCCACGCCGGCATCGGGGGCTGGATCGTCACCGCCCTGCTCGCCGTGCTCACGGTGCTCGCGTGGCTGCGCGCCGCCGCGGGCGAGAAGATCGGGGGCCTGCTCGGCGTCGGGTTCGCCCTGATCTTCGTGGCCGGGTTCCTCATCTGGGTGGTCGGCTCGGCGAACAACACCTCGGTGTTCCTGACCGGTCTGATCGCCGGCTCCTTCGCGCTGGCCGTGCCGCTGATCTTCGGCTCGATGGCCGGCATCCTCTCTGAGCGCTCCGGCGTCATCAACATCGCCATCGAGGGTCAGCTGCTCTCCGGTGCCTTCACCGCCGCCCTCGTGGGTTCGATGACCGGCTCCGTGTGGGCCGGACTGGCGGCGGCCATCGTGGCCGGCGTGCTCGTGGGTCTGATCCTCGCCGTGTTCGCGATCAAGTACCTCGTGAACCAGGTCATCGTCGGTGTGGTGCTCAACGTGCTCGTGGCGGGTCTGACCGGCTTCCTGTTCTCCACCGTGCTCGCGCCGAACTCCTCGACGTTGAACTCCCCGCCGCGCTTCGACTCGATCCGTATCCCCGTGTTGGCCGACATCCCGGTGCTGGGGCCCATCCTGTTCAACCAGACGCTGCTGGGCTACGCGATGTACCTGATCGTGGCGGTCATCTACATCGGCCTGTTCCACACCCGCTGGGGTCTGCGCGTACGCGCCGTGGGCGAGCATCCCAAGGCCGCGGACACGCTGGGCATCAACGTGCTGCGCACGCGTTACACCAATGTGCTGCTCGGCGGCGCCGTGGCCGGCATGGGCGGCGCCTTCTTCACGCTGGTGCAGTCCTCCTCGTTCTCCCGCGAGATGACCGCGGGCATGGGCTTCATCGCCCTGGCCGCCGTGATCTTCGGCCGCTGGAACCCGATCGGCGCGTTCTTCGCGGCCCTGCTCTTCGGCTTCGCCACGAACATGCAGTATGTGCTCGCCATCCTCGGCACGCCCGTGCCCAGCCAGTTCATGGCGATGCTGCCCTACCTCGTGACCATTTTCGCGGTGGCCGGCCTGGTGGGCCGCTCGCGGGGACCGGCCGCGGTGGGCACGCCGTACGTCAAGGAGTGAGCGCTCGCATGGACCGCGCCGGGGACGGGCACGACGACGCCGCCACCGACGGCCACGACGCCGCGGCGAGCGTCGCCGTCGACTGGGATGGCCTGCGCCGTGCGGCGCTGGCCGCCACCCGCCACGCCTACGTGCCCTACTCCGGGTTCCCCGTGGGCGCGGCCGCCCTGACCGACGACGGCCGGATCGTCTCCGGCTGCAATGTGGAGAACGCCTCGTTCGGCCTGACCCTGTGCGCCGAATGCTCGCTGGTCTCGGCCCTGCGCATGAGCGGGGGTGGCACCCTGCGCGCCTTCGTGTGCGTCAACGGGGACGATGTGATCACCATGCCGTGCGGGCGCTGCCGCCAGCTGCTGTGGGAGTTCCGCGGCCCGGACTTGCAACTGCTCACGGCCTCCGGCATTCGCCCGATCACCGAGATCCTGCCGGACGCCTTCGGCCCCGAACACCTGCCCGCGCAGTCGTAGCCCGCGCAGTCTTGACCACCCGCCTTGCGAGAGGAAACCCCCGCCATGAGCACCGCCGAAGCCTTCGACGCCATCGAGGTCATCCACGCCAAGCGTGACGGTCACGAACTCTCCCACGAGCAGATCGACTGGGTCATCGACGCGTTCACCCGCGGCGTCGTCGCCGATGAGCAGATGTCCGCCCTGGCCATGGCCATCCTGCTCAACGGCATGAACCGCCGCGAGATCGCGCAGTGGACCCACGCCATGATCGCCTCGGGCGAGCGGATGGACTTCTCCGAGCTGCGCAGCCCCGAGGGCACCGCCCTGGCCACCGCGGACAAGCACTCCACCGGCGGGGTGGGAGACAAGATCACCCTGCCGCTGGCGCCCCTCGTGGCCTCCTACGGGGTGGCCGTCCCGCAGCTCTCCGGCCGCGGGCTGGGTCACACCGGCGGCACGCTGGACAAGCTCGAGGCCATCCCCGGGTGGCAGGCCTCGCTGAGCAACGACGCCATGATGCGCCAGCTCTCGGAGATCGGCGCGGTCATCTGTGCGGCCGGCTCCGGACTGGCTCCCGCGGACAAGCGTCTCTACGCGCTGCGCGACGTCACCGGCACCGTCGAGGCCATTCCGCTGATCGCCTCCTCGATCATGTCCAAGAAGATCGCCGAGGGCACCGGCACCCTGGTGCTGGACGTGAAGTGCGGCTCCGGCGCGTTCATGAAGACCGAAGCCACCGCGCGCGAGCTGGCCCGCACCATGGTGGACCTCGGCCGCGACGCCGGCGTGAACACCACCGCCCTGCTCACAGACATGTCCGTGCCGCTGGGCCTCACCGCGGGCAATGCCCTGGAGGTCCGCGAGTCGGTGGAGGTGCTCGACGGCGGCGGCCCGGCCGACGTCGTGGAGCTCACCGTGGCGCTGGCTCGGCTGATGCTCGAGGGTGCCGGGGTGCGCGATGTGGACCCGGCCGAGAACCTGCGCAACGGGAAGGCCAAGGACGCCTGGAACCGGATGATCGCGGCCCAGGGTGGCGACCCGGATGCGGCCCTGCCCGTCGCCCAGCACACCGAGACCGTGACCGCGGACCGCGACGGTGTGCTCAGCGAGCTCGATGCGATGGCCGTGGGACTGGCCGCGTGGCGTCTCGGCGCGGGCCGCGAACGCCAGGGGGAGCCGGTGCAGGCCGGCGCCGGCGTGGAGCTGCACGCCCGCCCGGGAGACACCGTGCGGGCCGGTCAGCCGCTGATGACCCTGCACACGGACACCCCGGAGCGCTTCGCCCGCGCCCAGCGCGCCCTCGAGGGTGGCTGGGCCGTCACCGACATGGACGAGACTCCAGCCCGGGCCCTGCGCGAGCGCTCCGTCGTCCTCGACATCATTCGCTGAGCGCGCTGGCCGGTGGGGGAGCAGTGCGAGGGGCAGGGAGCAGTGCCGGAGTGTGGGCTGTGGACGGCGCGCCGAACTCTCAGCCGGCGTGGCTAGGGTGAGACCGTGCTAGCCCAGATCGAGGAGTTCATCCTCCATGCCGCCGCCCAGTGGTGGGTCCTGCCGGTCACCGGAATGCTCTGCCTACTGGACGGCATCTTCCCGGCGTTCCCCTCGGAGTCGGTGATCGTGGCGTTGGCAGCGATCGTGGAGAACGGGGAGCCCTTCCCGCTGGCCGCCCTGTGGTTCGTGGGTGCCCTGGGCGCGTTCCTGGGGGACAACCTGGCTTACTGGATCGGCCGGCGGATCGGCACGGACCGCTGGCGCTGGATGCGCACCAAGCTGATTCAGTCCACCATGGCGTTCGCGAGTCACCACCTGCAGCGCCGCGGGGCGTTTTTGCTGCTCACGGCCCGCTTCATCCCCGGCGGCCGCGTGGCGGTGAATCTGACGGCAGGGGCCACGCGCTACACCTACGCACGCTTTGTGGCCCTGGACGCGATCGCGGCGGCCGTGTGGGCGCTGTACTCGATCGTCATCGCGCGAGTCACCACCGGCTGGCTGGACAGCCCGCTGCTGCAGATCGTGGTCTCGCTGATCGGGGCGTTCGTCATCGGGTTCCTGCTGGATCGTCTGGTGCACTGGGTCCTGGCGCGCAAGGAGGCTCGCGAGATCGCCCGCGGCCGCCACGCCGCGGGCGTCGGTGAGCACGGCTGACTAGACTGGATCGGGTGACTGAGCTTCAGAATCCCCTCGCCGACGCCCCCAGCCCCCTGGAGATCGACCTGGCCGCGCTGCCCAAGGTCTCCCTGCATGACCATCTGGACGGCGGCCTGCGCGTGGCCACCGTCCTGGAGCTGGCCCTCCAGGCCGGCATCGACGTCCCCGCAGACACCGTGGAGGGCCTGGCCGACTGGTTCGCCGAGCACGCCAACGGTGATTCGCTCGAGAAGTACCTCGAGGTGTTCGCGCTGACTACCTCCGTGATGCAGACCGCTGAGCAGCTGCAGCGCGTGGCCCGCGAGTTCGTGGAGGACCTCGTCTCCGACGGCGTCGTCTACGGCGAGATCCGCTGGGCCCCGGAACAGCACCTCAACGGCGGACTGAGCCTGGACGAGACCGTCGAGGCCGTGCAGGCCGGTCTCGAGGAGGCCGTCGAGGCCGCCGCGGAGACCGGGCATTTCATCCGGGTGGGCCAGCTGGTGACTGCGATGCGCCACGCGGACCGCGGCCAAGAGATCGCCGAGCTCGCGGTGCGGCACCGGGACGCCGGCGTGGTCGGCTTCGACATCGCCGGCGCCGAGGCGGGCTTCCCCGCCTCCCGCTTCGCCGAGACCTTCACGTGGCTGGCCCAGCAGCAGCTGCCCGTCACCGTCCACGCCGGCGAGGGCGATGGCCTCGCCTCGATCCAGTCCGCCCTCGTGGACGGCCGCGCCCTGCGCCTGGGCCACGGCGTGAAGATCGCCGAGGACATCACCGTGGAGTTTGGCGGCACCGCCCCGGACGGCACCCCGGTGGACGAGAACACCGGCGTGGTGGACCTGGGCCACACCGCCGCGTGGGTCCGGGACCGCGGGATCGCCCTGGAGATCTGCCCGTCCTCCAACCTGCAGACCGGTGCCGTGGACCCGGAGGCCGGCATCGCCGCGCACCCCATTGACATGCTGATCCAGTTGGGCTTCCGCGTCACCGTGAACACGGACAACCGGCTGGTCTCGGACGTCTCGCTCACCGATGAGCTCTACCTGCTGGCCGAGACCTTCGGCTACTCGGTCTCCGAGCTGCTGGACCTGCAGCTCGCGGCCGCCGAGTCCGCGTTCCTGCCCCTGGATGAGCGCGCGAACCTGGCCGAGCAGATCGTCACCGGGTGGGCTCCTGTGCTCGCCGGCGAGGCCGAGGACCTGCTGCTCACCGAGCTGCCGGACAGCGACGACGCCGACGTCGACCCGGCCTGATCCGGCACCACATTCAGCGAGCATGAGCGCGGCGGTCGACCGACTCGTCGAGGTGGTGGAGGCCTTGCGCACCCACTGCCCGTGGACCGCCGCGCTCACGCACGCCCAGCTCACGGAGTACCTCGTGGAGGAGTCCTACGAGGTCCTTGAGGTGATCGAGGCGCGCACCGAGAGCGAGTGGGCCGACGTCGCCGCCCGGCGTGCCGATGGCTCCTACGCCGCGCTGGCCGCGGAGTTCGGGGACGTGCTCTTCCAGGTGGTGCTGCACGCCGCCGTGTCCCGGGCCCCGGATCAGGACCCGGAGACCGCGGGCTTCCGCCTCGACGACGCCGCCCGCGTGCTCACCGCCAAGATGGTCCGGCGCAATCCGCACATCTTCACCCCCGGGGGTGAGCTGCGGCCCGCAGAGGAACTGCGGGATCTCGACCCGCTGGAGATCGAGCGGGCCTGGGAGCGGATCAAGGCTCAAGAGAAGGCCGAGGCCGCCCGGGACGCCGCGGGTGCACGGCCTGTCCCGCGCACAGAGAGCGGACCCGACGCCGAACGCGAGGTGAGCGCTGAGCGGACCGCCGCGGCGCCGTCGTCGGCGTTTGACGCACTGCCCCCGCACCTGCCCGCGCTGGCGGCGGCGGCCAAGGGCATCGACCGCGCCGCCCGCTCGGACACCGCCGACCTGGAGCCGCCAGCACCCGAGGTGTGGCCGGCGGAGATCGCCGATGAGGCGAGCCTGGGTGCCCACCTGTTCGCGCTCGTCCAACACGCCCGCGCGGCCGGTCTGGATCCTGAGCGTGCCCTGCGAACTCACGTCTCGGGGCGGCGCACCACGGTACAGTGAGCCGTGCGTTGTCCACCGGATCCACCTGCCTTCAAAGGAGACTGCACATGGCCCTGATCGACGCCATCCACGCCCGAGAGATCCTTGATTCCCGCGGCAACCCCACCGTCGAGGTGGAGGTGCTGCTCACCGACGGCTCCCTGGGCCGCGCCGCCGTGCCTTCGGGTGCCTCGACCGGCGAGTTCGAGGCCGTGGAGCGTCGCGACGGCGACTCCGGTCGTTACCTCGGCAAGGGCGTGCAGGATGCGGTGGCCGCCGTGGACGAGCTCGCCGAAGAGCTCGAGGGCGAGTTCGCCGTGGACCAGCGCGCCGTGGATGCGCTGATGCTGGAGATCGACGGCACGGACAACAAGGGCAAGGTCGGCGCCAACGCCATCCTCGGTGTCTCGATGGCCGTGGCCTCGGCCGCCGCGATCTCCGCCGAGCTGCCGCTGTTCAAGTACCTGGGCGGCCCCAACGCCCACGTGCTGCCCGTGCCGATGATGAACATCCTCAACGGCGGCGCGCATGCGGACTCCAATGTGGACATCCAGGAGTTCATGATCGCCCCGATCGGCGCCCCCACCTTCCGGGAGGCCCTGCGCTGGGGTGCCGAGGTGTACCACCAGCTCAAGAAGGTGCTGCAGGAGAAGAACCTGAGCACCGGCCTGGGCGATGAGGGCGGCTTCGCCCCGAGCCTCGAGTCCAACCGAGCCGCGCTGGACCTCATCGCCGAGGCCGTGCAGAAGGCCGGTTACACGCTGGGCGAGGACATTGCGCTCGCGCTCGACGTCGCCTCCTCCGAGTTCTGCTCTGGTGGCACCTACACGTTCGAGGGCCAGAAGCGCTCCGCCGAGCAGATGACCGAGTACTACACCGAGCTCGTGGACAACTACCCGATCGTCTCCATCGAGGACCCCCTCGATGAGAACGACTGGGAGGGCTGGGAGCTGCTCACCGAGAAGCTCGGCGACCGCGTGCAGCTGGTGGGCGATGACCTCTTCGTCACCAACGTGGAGCGCCTGCAGCGCGGCATCGACGAGAAGGCTGGCAACGCCCTGCTCGTGAAGGTGAACCAGATCGGCTCCCTGACCGAGACCTTCGATGCGATCTCCCTGGCCCAGCGTCACATGTTCCACTGCATGATCTCGCACCGCTCCGGCGAGACCGAGGACACCTTCATCGCCGATCTGGCCGTGGCCACCAACGCCGGCCAGATCAAGACCGGTGCCCCGGCCCGTTCGGACCGTGTGGCCAAGTACAACCAGCTGCTGCGCATCGAGGAGGAGCTGGGCGAGGCCGCCGTCTACGCCGGGGCCTCCGCGTTCCCGCGCTTCGGCCGCTGAGCGAGCTGACAGGCAGTACCGATGGTCTCGCGCCGCCCCCGTGTGCCTCGTATTGAGGCGGAGCCTCGTCCCGAGGCAGAGCAGTCTGCCTCGGGCGAGGCCACGGGTGCAGCCGAAACGCAGGACGCACAAGCTCGCACCGTCGCGCCCGGACGCGCTCAAGAGACAGCGCCCGGGCGCCCTCAAG
>JAUNTT010000169.1 GCA_030538555.1 Micrococcus sp. | reverse complement strand
TGCTCGACAACATCTACGAGACCCTCGAGACCGTCGACGTCGAGAACGGCGAGATCGTGCCGGCGCTGGCCACCGACTGGGAGGTCAGCGACGACAACCTGACCTACACCTTCACGCTCAAGGAGGGGGTCACCTTCTCCGACGGCGCCGAGTTCACCGCCGAGGACGCGAAGTTCTCGCTCGACCGCGTCTCCTCCGACGCCTGGACCACCAGCCTGGCCGCCCAGCTGGACGTGATCGAGGAGACCGAGGCTCAGGACGATCAGACCCTCGTGGTCACCCTGGCGCGCCCGAGCAACCACTTCCTCTACGCCATCACCACCCACGTCGGCGCGATGTTCGACAGCGAGGGCGTGGACAACCTGGCCGAGGACGCCAACGGCACCGGCCCCTACGTCTTCGACAGCTGGGACCGGGGCTCGCGCATCACCCTCCAGCGCAACGAGGACTACCACGGCACCCAGCCCTACTTCGCGACCGTGGAGATGTACTACTTCCGCGACGCCAACGCCCTCAACAACGCGATGCTCACCGACAGCATCGACGTCGTCTCCACCGTCCAGGCCCCCGAGTCCCTGGCCGAGTTCGAGGGCGGCGACTTCCAGATCATCGAGGGCACCACCAACGGCGAGGTGGTGCTGTCGATGAACCAGGCCGAGGGTATGCCGCTGGCCGACCTCTCCCTGCGCCAGGCCGTCCGGCACGCGATCGACAACGAGACCCTGCGGGACATCTGCTGGGCCGGCCGCGGCGAGCTCATCGGGACGATGGCCCCGCCGACCGACCCGTGGTACGAGGACCGCACCGGCGACTACCCCTTCGACCTGGACAAGGCCAAGGAGCTCATCGCCGAGGCCGGCGCCGAGGGCCAGAGCCTGCGGCTGCGCATCCCGACCCTGCCCTACGCCCAGTCCTGCGGGCCCGTGGTCGAGTCCATGCTCGAGGACGCCGGTCTGGACGTGACCATCGACGAGCTGGAGTTCCCCGCCACCTGGCTGGAGACGGTCTTCACCGCCAAGGACTTCGACATGTCGATCGTGGCGCACGTCGAGCCCCGCGACATGGCCAATGTCTTCGGCAGCCCGGACTACTACACCACCTTCGGGACCGACGAGGTCCGGGCGCTCTTCGAGGAGGCCGACACCGGCAGCCCGGAGGAGCAGGTGGAGAAGATGCGCGAGGCCGGAGCCCTCATCAGCGAGCAGGCCGCGGCCGAGTTCCTCTTCCTGCTGCCCAACCTCATGGTCTCCGACCCGGACATCACCGGGCTGCCGACCAACGCCATCACCCCCTCCTTCAACCTGGCCAAGCTGGCGCGGGGCTGAGCGGGCACGGCGACCCGGGCGACCACATACCTGATGATCCTGCGCATCCTGCACCGCACCGCGGTGTTCCTGCTGAGCGTGGCGGCGGCCTCCGTGGTCGTCTTCGGGTTCATGCGGGTGCTGCCCGGTGATCCGGCGCGGGTGGCGCTGGGGATCAACGCCAGCGACGAGGCGGTGGCGCGGCTGCGGGAGCAGTTCGGGCTCGACCGGCCGGTGCTGGTCCAGTACCTGGACTGGGTGCGCGGGCTCATCACCTTCGACCCCGGCATCGAGTTCATCTCCAAGGCCCAGATCGGTCCGCAGATCGCCGACCGCCTGCAGGTCACGCTGTGGCTGGTCCTGACCGCGATGGTGCTGGCCCTGCTCATCGCGCTCCCGCTGGGCATCTGGATGGCCCTGCGGCACCGGCACGTCGACGGGGTCATCGTCTCGGCGCTGTCCCAGATCGGGATCGCGATCCCGGCCTTCCTGGCCGGCATCCTGCTCATCTCGGTCTTCGCGGTCCGGCTGCGCTGGGTGCCCTCCGGCGGCTGGGCCGTCCCGGCGCAGGACCCCGTCGGCTTCCTCCAGCGCCTGGCCCTGCCCGCGATCTCGCTGGCCCTGGTGCAGGCCGCCGTGCTCTCCCGCTACATCCGCTCGGCGATCCTGGACGTCCTGCGCGAGGACTACCTGCGCACCGCCCGCGCCAAGGGCCTGCGCCCCCTGCCGGCGCTGTGGCGCCACGGCCTGCGCAATGCCGCCGTGCCCGTCATCACCGTCCTGGGGCTGCAGCTGGCGACCCTGCTGATCGGTGCGGTCGTCATCGAGCGGGTCTTCGTCATCCCGGGCCTGGGCTCGCTGCTGCTGGACTCGGTCCGCGGGCGTGAGCTGCTGACCGTCCAGGCCGTCGTCATGGTGCTGGTGGTGGCGGTGCTGCTCATCAACTGGCTCGTCGACCTGCTCTACGTCGTCATCGACCCCCGGCTCCGGACGGGCGGACGATGAGCGAGGCGATCCAGGGCGCACCCGCCCCCGAGGTGGAGATCGAGGACGGCCAGCCCGGCCGGGGCCGGCGCCGGGCGCTGAACCCGCCGCTGATCGTCGGTGGCGCCATCGTCCTGGTGATCGTGGCCCTGGCCCTGATCTCCTACGTCTGGACGCCCTACCCGCCGATGCGGGTGCTGCCGGTCGAGGCCTACCAGACCCCCACCGCCGAGCACTGGCTCGGCACCGACCGGCTCCGCCGCGACGTCTTCACCCAGATCCTCGTCGGTGCCCGCACCACGCTCTTCGTCGGTCTCGTCGCGGTCGGCGTGGCGACGGTGGTGGGCGTGCCGCTGGGGATCCTCGCCGCGATGTCCCCCGGCTGGTTCGGGCAGCTGATCATGCGCTCCAACGACGTGCTGCTCGCCTTCCCCGCCCTGCTGCTGGCGATCATGTTCGCCGCGCTCTACGGCGGGTCGACGCGGGTGGCGATGGTCGCCATCGGCATCGCCACCATCCCCGCCTTCGCCCGGATCACGCGCTCGGGCGCGCTGGGGGTGATGAGCAGTGAGTATGTCGTCGCCGCCCGGGCCGCGGGCCGCTCACCCTGGGCGATCGCCTGGCGGCACGTGCTGCCCAACGTCGCTGGGCTCATCATCGTGCAGGCCTCGGTGTCCTTCGCCATCGCCATCCTCGCCGAGGCTGCGCTGGCCTATCTGGGCCTGGGGACGCCGACCGGTCAGGCGTCGTGGGGGCGGATGCTCTACGAGTCGCAGTCGACGCTGCGGATGGCTCCGCACCTCGCGGTGATCCCGGGCGCGGCGATCGCGCTGTCGGTGCTGGCCTTCAACCTCTTCGGTGACGGGTTGCGCGACTGGCTCGACCCGAAGATGGAGGACCGATGAGCACTTCCATCAGTTCTACCGTGACGGTAGAGTTTTCCCATGCCCACGATGAATATCAAGGATCCCCGGGTGCACGCCTTGGCCCGCGAACTGGCGCAGCTGCGTGGTTCCAGCGCCACTGCAGCCGTCCGAGCCGCGTTGGAAGAGGCGCTGATCCGCGATCGGTCGGGTCGGGTGGATCGAGCTCAGGCCATGAGAAGGCTGCAGGAGCGGGCCGCGGCCACCAAACATCTGTG
>JAUNTT010000168.1 GCA_030538555.1 Micrococcus sp. | reverse complement strand
TGGTCGCCGTCGTGGCGGTGTTGGACATGAACAGGGACAGCACCGCGGTGAGCAGGATCAGCGCCAGCAGTGCCGCCCGCGCGCTGCCCCGGAACGGGGTGAGGATCAGGGCTGCCAGGTTGCGGTCCAGGGCATACTTCGCGGCGCCGTCGGCGATGAGGAAACCGCCCAGGAAGAGGATGATGACCGGGTCGGCGAGGGTGGCGAAGATGTCCCGGGAGCTGGCCACCGGCTCGGCCAGCGGCAGCAGCGCCTGCTCGGTGAGCATGACCACCTCGAGCAGGATGATCAGCGTCGCGGTGGCCACCAGCGGGACCGCCTCGGTGACGAAGAGCACGATGGCGAGCAGGAAGATGCCGAGCATCCGCTCGCCCGGCGCGTCCAGCCCGGGCACGTCCAGCAGCAGCGGCAGGAGGAAGACCACGGGTCCCAGGACCAGCCCGATGAGCTGGGTCCGGGTGGGGCGTGGCATGGCCCCCAGCCTAGTCCTGACGCCTGCCGCTCACCGACGCCCCTGCGGATCCCGGACGCCCCCGTCCGGGGGTGTCGTCGGCTGGCTAGTCTTCCGTCATGGAGCTCCTCGACCTCGTCTCCGCCCTCGACGCCGAGCTGGTGGACACCGCCGCCCATCCGCGCGGCAGCGTGGTGACGGGGGTGAGTCACCAGTCCGACTGGCTCCGGCCCGGTCAGGCCTTCGTCGCGATCCGGGGCGCACGCTTCGACGGTCACGCCTTCGTCGACGACGCGATCGAGCGCGGTGCCGTGGCGGTCATCGGCGAGGGCCTGCCGGACCACGTGCCCTGCGCCGTCCCCTATCTGCGGGTCCCCGACGCCCGGGCTGCGCTGGCCGACGCCGCCGCCGCGATCCAGGGCCGTCCCGCCGACGAGCTGACCGTGCTGGGGGTCACCGGCACCGACGGCAAGACCACCACCTCCTGCCTGGCCCTGCACCTGCTGCGCGAGAGCGGTGCGTCGACCGGTCTGCTCTCCACCATCGGCTACCAGCTCCCGGACGGGGTGCTGCGCCAGCCGCCGGCGCACTTCACCACCCCCGAGGCGCCCCAGGTGCAGCAGATCCTGCGCGAGATGGTGGAGGCCGGAGCCTCGGCGGCGGTCGTCGAGAGCTCCAGTCACGCCCTGGCGATGCACCGCGTCCGGGGCGTCAGCTTCGACGTGGCCTGCTGGACGAATCTCACCGGTGAGCACCTCGACTTCCACGGCTCGATGGAGCAGTACTTCGCCGACAAGGCCCGCCTGGTCCGCGCCGCCGGGCACAGCGTCCTCAACGTCGACGACGAGCCGTGGTTCGACCAGCTGCTGCCGTTGGCGACCGAGGGGGGTCGGGCCGTGAGCACCTACTCGGCGGAGGGCACGGAGGCCGACTGGCGCGCCAGCGAGGTGGTCGAGGAGGCCGAGGGCCTGGTCTTCACCGTCGACTCCCCGCAGGGCCGGGCGCGTGTCCAGCTCCCGATGATCGGGCGCTTCAACGTCGCCAATGCCCTGGCCGCCATGGCCGGGGTCGCCGCGACGGGGGTGGAGCTGGAGGTCCTCGTCGAGGCGCTGGCGAGCTTCCCGGGCGTGGCCGGGCGGATGGAGTTGGTCGAGCGGCAGGAGGGCCAGCCGCGGGTGATCGTCGACTTCGCCCACACCGCCCCCAGCCTGGAGAAGGCGCTCGGGACGGTCCGGGTGACCACCGAGGGTGAGCTGTGGGTGGTGCTCGGCTCGGCCGGCGGCCCGCGCGACCCCTCCAAGCGGGCGCCCCTGGGCGAGACCGCGACGACCGTGGCCGACCACGCGGTGTTCACTGAGGAGGACCACCGCACCACGCCGCTGCAGGACATCCTCGAGGAGATGGAGCGCGGCGCCCGCGAGGCCGGCCGCAGCAACTTCGTCTCGATCGGCGACCGCACCGAGGCCATCCAGTATGCGATCTCCCACGCCGGCGCATCCGACACCGTCGTCCTGGCCGGCAAGGGGCCGGAGGAGACGATGGAGCGTGGTGACACGGTGGTGCCCTGGGCCGAGATCGAGGTGGCCCGGGAGGCGCTGCGCCTGCGCGGCTGACCCCGGGCGCTTCGGTGGCCCGCTCTGGGCTCGTTGGCCCGTGAGAGTTGGGGTATGTCACGACTCTCACGGGCAGGCCTCCTGACAGACCGTGACGGGCCGACGTCCACGGACTCGCCTGCCCGAGACGCCGTCCCTGTGGACAACTGCCGCCATCTCGTCCCGACCATGCCAGGGTGCTGTGCGGAGGGGTGAGATGACACAGCAGCGCATCAGTGGCCCGCACCTGGTCGGCCTGCCCACCGCACGCGAGCGGCGAGAGCGACGGCAGCGCGTGGGACGCGAGATCGCCCAGCGTCATGACGGTGTGGCCTCGAGGGCCTGCCTCCTGGCGGCAGGTCTGACCGATCACGACATCCGGAGCGAGCTCGACCGTGGCGTATGGCAGCGGGCCGGCGTGCACACGATCGTGATCGATGGTCTCGAACCCGCCGGCCGAGGCCTGTTCTGGCGGGCGCTCTGGGAGTCTGGCCCTCGGTCCGTCCTGGATGGGCCATCAGCGCTGATCGACGCTGGGCTGAAGAACTGGGACGAAGCGCTGGTCCACGTGTCGGTTCCCCACAACGCCACCCTCCGCACCGTGGCCGGAGTCCGCCGCCACTTTCTGCGCAAGATCGGCGATTCCGTCGGGTCGCTGCGGCGTACGAAGAGCCACATCGCCGCCATCCGCGCCGCCATGTGGGCCACGACCGACCGTGCTGCGGCGACGATCCTGTCGATGTCGCTCCAGCAGCGCCTCGTCGCACCCGGCGAGCTGCTCACCACCTGGCAGGCCCAACCCTCGTCCCCGCGCAGCGCCTTTCTCAACGACGTGATCGGCGACCTGTGCGATGGGGCCCACTCCATCAATGAGCTCGACGTGCTCCGGGCCTGCCGGCGCCGAGGTCTCCCGAGACCCACCTCGCAGACGGTCCGTCGCGTCGGTGACGGCCGCTACTACCTGGACCTCTTCTGGGAGGGGTATGCCGTGCACGCCGAGGTTCAGGGAGCTCATCACCTGCAGGGCCTGGGCGCAGTGGACGATGCCACCCGTGCCAACGACCTTCAGATGGATCAGGCCGACCTCATCAGCCTGCAGATTCCGGTGCTGGGGTGGCGGAGTTCACCGGAGCGATTCCTGGACCAGATCGAAGCTGCGCTGCACACCCGCGGCTGGCGACGGTCCGCCTGACCTCAGCCCGCTCTTCTCGGCCCGCAAGAGTTGGGCTATTCCACAACTCTCACGGGCCGACTTTCACGGGGACCCATGGAGGGTGACCAGCCCACCCGCGAGCCCGCCGTAGACTCGCCCGCATGGGAAAGGCATCTCGCAAGAAGCGCCGCGATGGTGGCACCGGCTCGGCACCCAAGCGCGCCCCCTTCGTGGCGCGTCC
>JAUNTT010000167.1 GCA_030538555.1 Micrococcus sp. | reverse complement strand
TGATGCCGACCAGCACGTCGTACTCGCCCTTGCGCAGGGAGCGCAGCAGCTCGACCCGGCGCAGCGTATCCACGTCGGAGTGGAGGTACTGGACCCGCACCCCGTTCTCCAGCAGGTAGTCCGTCAGGTCCTCCGCCATGCGCTTGGTGAGCGTGGTCACCAGCACCCGCTCGTCCCGCTCCACCCGCTTCTGGATCTCCTCCCGCAGGTCGTCGATCTGCCCCTTCACGGGCTTCACGATCACCTCGGGGTCCACCAGTCCCGTCGGACGGATGATCTGCTCGACCACCCCGGAGCTCTTGCCGAGCTCGTACTCGGCGGGCGTCGCCGAGAGGTACACGGTCTGCCCGACCCGCTTCGTGAACTCGTCGAACATGAGCGGCCGGTTGTCCAGAGCCGATGGCAGGCGGAACCCGAAGTCCACCAAGGTGCGCTTGCGGGAGCGGTCTCCCTCATACATCGCGCCGATCTGCGGGACGGTCACGTGGGACTCGTCCAGCACCAGCAGGAAGTCCTCCGGGAAGTAGTCCAGCAGCGTGTTCGGTGCGGTGCCGGGGCCGCGGCCGTCGAGGTGCCGGGAGTAGTTCTCGACGCCATTGGTGGTCCCCATCTGACGCAGCATCTCCAGGTCGTGGGTGGTGCGCATCCGCAGACGCTGCGCCTCCAGCAGCTTGTTCTGCTGCTCCAGCTCCGTCAGGCGCTCCCCCAGTTCCTCCTCGATGGTGCCGATGGCGCGGGCGAGGCGCTCGGGGCCGGCCACGTAGTGCGAGGCCGGGAAGACGTGGATGTCCTGCTCCTCGCGGATCACCTCTCCCGTCAGCGGGTGCAGCGTGTACAGGGCATCGATCTCATCGCCGAAGAACTCGATCCGCAGGGCCAGTTCCTCGTACATCGGGATGATCTCCACGGTGTCGCCGCGCACCCGGAACGTGCCGCGCACGAAGGAGGTGTCGTTGCGGTCGTACTGCATGTCCACGAACTTGCGCAGCAGATCGTCCCGCTCGATGGTCTCCCCGACGGACAGGCGCACCATCCGGTCGACGTACTCCTGCGGGGTGCCGAGGCCGTAGATGCAGGACACGGAGGAGACCACGACCACGTCCCGCCGGGTCAGCAAGGAGTTGGTGGCGCTGTGCCGCAGCCGCTCCACCTCCGCGTTGATGGAGGAGTCCTTCTCGATGTAGGTGTCCGACTGCGGGACGTACGCCTCCGGCTGGTAGTAGTCGTAGTAGGAGACGAAGTACTCCACGGCGTTGTGCGGCAGCAGCTCACGGAACTCGCTGGCGAGCTGCGCGGCGAGGGTCTTGTTGTGCGCCATCACCAGGGTGGGTCGCTGCAGCTTCTCGATCAGCCACGCGGTGGTGGCGCTCTTGCCGGTGCCGGTCGCTCCCAGCAGCACCACGTCCTGCTCCCCCGCCTCGATGCGCCGCGCGAGCTCGTCGATGGCCTGCGGCTGGTCCCCGGAGGGCCGGTAGTCCGAGACGACCTCGAAGGGATGGACGGCGCGGGCCAGATCGGTGACGGGACGCATAGGGCGAGCCTACGCTCGCAGCAGCTCCAGGGCGTGTGTCGCTCGCCGCACCAGGGTCTCCCGGTCGCCGGTGTTGAGGATCAGCCGGTCGGCGCGGTGGATGCGCTCGAGGTCGCTCACCTGGGCCGCCATCACCTTCGTGGTGTAGGCCCGGTCCCGGCCGCGGGTCTCCTCCACTCGGCGGATGCGGTCCTCACGGCGGGCAAGGACGACGGCGACGGCGCTGTACCGACCGGCCAGATCGTGGCGCTTCTCCAGCAGCAGTGGGCTGTCGTGCACGACCAGGTCCTCCCCCGCCGCGAGCGCATCTTCCTCCTCGCGGCGGACCGCCGCATCCACGCGGGTCAGCACGATCTCCTCCAGGTCGGCGCGGGCCTCGGCATCGGCGAACACGAGGTCCGCGAGGGCCTGACGGTCCACCGTGCCGCCCTCGCCCCGGTACCGCTCCCCGAAGCGGGCGATGGCCTCCTCGACGCCCTCGCCTGGCACGTCGAGAACCGCCCGGGAGTGCGCATCAAGGTCGATGACGTGCACCCCGAGGTCGCGCCACATATCCGCGACGGTGGTCTTCCCGGAGCCGATCCCCCCGGTGAGGCCGAGCCGCCGCAGCAGGGGCGGCGCGGTGTCGGCGCCGCGCGTCGAGGGGGCCGCAGGCATGGATCGAGTGTAAACGGGACGGCAGCGGGCGCTCGGCCACGGGACACCACGGTTACACGCGAGGGTGGTGGGCGAGTGACTGCTCGTCGGCAAAGAGTTCCCCAAAGTTCTGCCAGGTGTGTCGCAGGTCGCCGCGGCGCCCTCCGCGCCCTCCTTACTGTGAGCTCGCCACGCCAGAGCGCGGTGTGCACCCCGGGCCCGCAAGCTTCGCTGCCAGGGAGCGCTGGAATCCCGAATGAGCGAAGAGGGGTCGTCCCCCTGGGCCTGGAGAAACCATGAACACGATCACTGCCCCCACCCTCGGCCGCCGCGGCGTCTTCGGCGCCGGCGCCCTCGTCCTCACCGGTGCCCTGTTCGGCACCGCGGCCCCCTCCGCAGAGGCCGCCGTGTCCGTCCGCAATCGCGCCGGCATCGTGCGCACCGCCAGCCGCGGGATCGGCGTCCGCTACCGCTACGGCGGCACCACCACCAAGGGCTGGGACTGCTCCGGCTTCACCCGCTGGGTCTACGCCAAGCACGGCGTGCGGCTCGGGCGCACCGTCTCCGCGCAGAAGCGCATGGGCCGCCGGGTAGCGAAGTCCCAGCGGCGCAAGGGCGACCTCGTGATCTGGGGCACCTACCACGTGGGCATCTACGCCGGGAACAACCAGGTCATCGACGCCGGCAACAGCCGCGTCAACACGAGCCGCCGCAGGATCTGGGGCTCCCCGTCGTACTACCGTATCGGGCGCTGAGACCTCCCTCTCACCAGCACGAACGGCCGGCACCCCCGAGGTGCCGGCCGTTCTCGCGTCCCGATAGCCTCGCGCCGTGACCCCCGAACAGCTGCTCGCCTCGAACGACCTGCTGCGTGCCCTCGACCTGATCGGCGTGGTCGCGATGGGTATCTCCGGCGGGGCGCTCGCCGCACGGCTGAACTTCGACCCCGTCGGCTTCGCCGTCGTCGGCATCGTCTCCGGACTCGGCGGCGGGCTGGTTCGCGATCTCATCCTCGCCCACGGCGTGCCCGCTGCCTTCGCCGGCCCCTGGTACCTGGTGTGCGCCCTGATCGGCGCGACACTCGCCTTCGTGGCCCACGCGGAAGGCCCCCTGTGGCGCCACCTGATGTCGTGGATGGATGCGCTGGCCCTGGGCCTGTGGGCGGCAACCGGCACCTCGAAAGCCCTCTCCGTCGGCCTCGACGCCCTACCCGCGGTCCTCCTGGGCGTGGTCTCGGCCGTCGGTGGCGGCGCCATCCGCGACATCATGGTGGGTCGCGTCCCTGCCAT
>JAUNTT010000166.1 GCA_030538555.1 Micrococcus sp. | reverse complement strand
GTAACTTGTCTGCGTGGATCGGTCAACGGCCGCAGTGATCATCCTCATCTGCCGCTCCGGGAGCGGTGGTAGCTTCGCGGGGGCCGTTTTCGGTGCCGGGCCGGTAGCGGTCCTCGGTTCTGAGGCGCAGGATCTTGTATGACCAGTAACCAGCCTGTCTTGTTTCCTGTCCTCATCGATGCCGTGACCGATCCGCTCGTGAAGGCGGTCGCTGCCTATCTGGCTCGCTATCGTGGCCAGACCCGTGTCCACACCGAATCGGATCTGCGGGCCTTCCTCGTCTGGTGCCGCGAGCGCGGCCTCGAACCACTGAAGGCCAGCCGTGCGCAGATCGAGCTGTACGTGCGCTGGATGCAGGAAGTCCGCCACTTCCAGCCCTCGACAGTGAGCCGTCGCGTCTCGGTCGTGGCTGGGTTCTACCGCACATGCGTGATCGACCAAGTGATCGCCCACTCTCCCGCCGACTACGTACGCCGCCCAAACGTGCCCACCGAGTCGCCCACGCTGGGACTGTCGCACCTACAGTTCGAAGCACTCCTGAGCACCGCCCGAACCTCCAGCAACATCAACGACTTCGCGCTGGTTGCCATGCTCGGGCTGCTGGGCCTGCGGATCTTCGAGGCCTGCGGTGCGAATGTCACCGACCTCGGTGAGGAACACGGTCACCGGGTCCTGAAGGTGCGTGGCAAGGGCGGCAAGGTCGTCCTCACACCCCTGCCACCTGCGGTTCAACGCGCCCTCGAACGCGCGGTTGCGGGCCGTAGTGAGGGTCCGGTCCTGCGGAACCTGCGCGGCGTGAGGATGGACCGCCATGCTGCCACTCGCAGACTCAAGCATTTGGCCGACACGGCCGGCGTCCGCCTGCCCCGGATGCACCCCCACATGCTGCGGCACACATTCGTGACCACGATGCTGGATGCCGGTGTCGACCTGCGTGACGTCCAGATCGCCGCCCGGCACGCCGACCCGCGCACCACGATGCGGTATGACCGGGCCCGCAAGAACCTGGACCGGCACCCGAACTACATCCTCGCCGCCTACATGGCCTCCGGCACCTGACTGGTCAGGCCACCCTCTTTCCGTAGCGCTGGCGAGCTGCCTCGCCACTGGTCCCCACGAAGGAACCGATGGCCGACCACGGCAATCCCGCCTCACGCGCCGCACGCACAGCCTCCAGCAGGTGCCGTTCAGCCTCCGAACGCTCTGCCACAGCAGCACGCAACAGCATGACGGCGCCGGGATCGAGCTCGTCAGCAGGGTTCGGCTCATAGGACTCGAAACGCTCCGCCAGCTCATCGGCGTGCTGCAGGATCTCCTCAACAGTGCGCGGCATGATCATCACCTCAGGAACTTCTCGCGGGCTCTCATTGCATGGACGATGACGTGGACATGGTCGCCATCGACATAACCGACCTCCAGGAAGATCGCCGACTGGTTGGGACCCACGATCATCGTGAACCCGTCGCCCAAGTCCCAGATCCGCACCGGGTTTCGGTACGCGTGGAGGATCTCGGCTTCGTCCAGTCCGTGCTTGAACGCGGACGCAGCAATGATGGGCTCCTCCGTCACCATTCCAAGGTAACTTGTCTGCGTGGATCGGTCAACGGCCGCAGTGATCATCCTCATCTGCCGCCGGTCGCTCGTGCCGGGGAGCTGGAGCGGACGTTCCAGTCGGGGTCTGTCGAGCGCGAGCGTCAGCCGGCGAGGATCGCCATGTAGTGCACGTCGATCCACTGGTCGTTGAAGCGCAGCGCCTCTCGGCCGGTTCCTTCGTGGACGAAGCCGATCTTTTCGTACACGTGGCGGGCGCGCGGATTGAAGTCGTAGACCTCGAGGGTGATGCGGTGCAGGCCCATCGTGGTGAGGCCGTGCTCGACGATCAGCCCGGTCGCTTCGGTGCCGAGCCCGCGGCCACGTCCAGCTGCACCGATAAACGTGCGGAAGCCGCAGGACTCATTGGCCTTGTCCCAGTCGTTGAGGACTGCCTCGCCGACGAGTTCGCCGGACTCGTTGTCAATGATGGCGAGCACCAGCCGGTCGTCAGCGACAGCCCAGGCGCCATAGATTTCGCGGAGCCGATCCATCGGAACGCTCGCCGGCTTCTCGGTGCTGGAGTGCACCGACCCGGTCAGTATCGCCACTTCACCATCAGCACGGAGGATCGCATCGATCGCGTCGGCATCCTCGGCTCGGATCGGGCGAAGCGTCACCAGATCACCCCGCAGTGTCGGCTTGTCCGCAAAGGGCGTCGTTCCCATCGGGCCAAGCTCTCAGACGGCGCTTTCGAACGGAAATCGGAGGTGAGGGTGCATGACGTACGGCAATGCCCCCCGTGGCGCGTTGTCAGGGATGACCGAATCGCTGTTGGGCTGCTTGGCGTGTCGTGTCGAGCGCGGCGCCGATCACCGTCCATGAGTCGCCAGCCGCCCGTGCGGCGTCAACGGCGTCACGAAGCTCCCGTTCGGCCGCAGCCAGCTGGGTGCGAGCCGCGAGGATGCGGCGGAAGTGCACCGCGTCGCGCGCCGGATGAGTTGCCGGGCTCACCTGATCTAGGCCCAGCAGGTCTTGGTCGGTCTTGGTCGTCATCGTCGTCACCTCATCGCAAGTAGTCGTAGAACTTCGGTCGCAGCAGGGAAGCGTGGATGATCCTTGTCGGCGCTTCGACTGGGACGGCTACCAGTTCGAGGAGTCGTCCGTGCCGGTCTGGCCCGATGGCCAGTAGTCGTTCCTCGCCGTGGTACTCGTACTCGATCAATCGCATGGCGTTGGTCCAAGCGTGTGTGATGTCGGCATCCTCCACCCCGTGCTTCCTCGCGGACTCACGGATCTGCACACGTCAATCATGCCTTGACGCTGAGGGTGCGTCAAGGATTTGTTGACGCGCGGATCTGCCGCGACGCGAACAGAGCTGTCTGGTTGGCGGACGACAGTCGATCTGGCGACCGGACTGGAGATAAGTCGGACCTTCACGACGTAGACACCGGTCATGCCTCCTTGAGCCCCGGTGGGGTGCGGCAACTCCAGCGGGGGAACGGCTGCGTGTAGTACATGGTAGGACGACGTCGAGGGTGTGGGTGCCGGACGCGGCGAGCTCGCGAAGCGCGCCGCTCTGGTGATCTGGGTGCAGTCCGACCGCACCGAGGCCCGCCGCCGTGGGATCGCCCGCGACATCGCCGAGGGACGTCCCGCCGAGGAAGCCGACCAGTTCTGGGACGACTGGGCACTGTCGGAGGATCCGCACTTCGCCGCCGACCGGCCTTGGCGCCGCGCTGGGCTGTTCATCCTCGGCACTCCTGACCAGGGCGAGATACCTCCCGGGGCGGGCGGCGAACGGGTGACTATGGTCGAGGCTTGGTCAACCACTCCTGACGGACGACGCCACCGGTGACAACGACGCCACGCGCTTGGAACCACGACCAAAACCTGCTCAACTCAATGTTCATACGATCAGGATTCATGGTTGAATGACCACATGCAACGGTCAT
>JAUNTT010000022.1 GCA_030538555.1 Micrococcus sp. | reverse complement strand
GGGACTTGAACCCGCGACCTCCGCCGTGACAGGGCGGCGCGCTAACCAACTGCGCCACAGGGCCTTGATTTACTTGTTCGCCACTTTCGCAACGAGAGGAAACTCTACCACAGAGTCTCCGTGCCGTCCACACGGAGCTCCATGCGGACACGGGTCCCGCGCGAGCGGCGGTTCCCTGCGTACCCCCAACGGGATTCGAACCCGTGTCGCCGCCGTGAAAGGGCGGTGTCCTAGGCCACTAGACGATGGGGGCCAGTCATGCACCTCACCGCACACAGATGCCAGTGAGACTCATGAAGTCTAGAGTGAGGCCGACACGGGCCGCAAATCTCTGCGCCAGCCGCGCGCCCGCCGCACCGATCGTGAGGAGCATCGTGGAGCCCGCTGAGTCCTGGATGAGCGAACAGGAGTTCGACGACGCCGTCTCCGCCGCCCTGACCCGGATCCCGGACGAGCTGGCACGCCTGCTGACCAACGTCGTCGTAGTGGTGGAGGACGAGTACACCCCGCAGCCGTGGGAAGACCCGGACACCGAGTTATTCGGTCTCTTCGAGGGATTCTCGCTCGAGGAGCGGGCCGAGGCGCCGTGGCAGATGCCGGACCGGATCGTGGTGTTCCGCGGTCCGCTGAGCCGGCACTGCGAGAGCCGTGAGGAGCTCGACGAGGAGATCGTCATCACCGTCATGCACGAAGTGGGGCACTTCTTCGGCATCGATGAGCAGCGCCTCCACGAGCTCGGCTGGGGCTGATCGCCCCAGCCGAGGGACCTGTCACTGCTGAGGAACCGGCCCGAACTTGTCCCGGTGGTTGAGACGGTCGTCGTCGCGGAAGGGCACCACCATGAGCGGGCCCTTGGCGTGCACCGCGATGCCCTGGCTGGTGGAGCCCAGCAGCGCCCCGGCGAAGCCGCCCAGACCGCGCGTGCCGACCACCGTGAGCCGGGCCGTCTCGGTCTGCCGCACCATCGCCTCCACGGGCGAGCCGTGCAGCAGCTCCGAGGTGATCTCTAGCCCCGGGAACTCGGAACGCAGCCAGGCTGCACCCTCCTCCACGCGCTGGTGCAGGTCCCGCTCCATGGCCTGCTCGTCCACGGTGACGGAGAGCCACGCGGCCGAGGAGGACACGGGCGCCACCACGCACACCATGTGCAGCGGGCACTGCCGCAGCGTGGCCTCATGGGCGGCCACGAGAGCGGCGGCACGGCCCTGGACCGAGCCGTCGACGCCGACCGCCACCGGGGTGCCCTCATCCGCGCGGGAGCCGTCCTCACCGGCCGGGATGATGGCCACCGGGCAGTAGGCGTGCCCGGGCAGCGCCGAGGACACCGAGCCAAGCAGTCGGCCGAGGAAGCCGCCGCGGCCGCGCGCGCCGGACACCAGCAGCTCAGCATGGCGGGAGAGGTCCACGAGCACGCCGGCGGCGTCGCCGACCTCCACGCGGAGCTGGGGCTGCACGCCTTCCGGGTCCAGCTTCTCGACGACGGACTCGAGCATCGCGCGGACGCCCTCGCCGAGGGACGTGTCATCCGGGAGTCCGGCCGCGCCGATGTCCGCGGCGTAACCCCAGAACGCGGGCACGGTGTACGCGGTGGCCAGGGTCAGGGGGAGCTCGCGGGCGCCGGCCTCACGCTGAGCCCAGCGGGCCGCGGAGATCGACTGTTCGGAGCCATCGACCCCGACGACGATCCCCAGGTCGTGCGCGCCCTGCTTGGCGGGATCCTGGGTGGAGACGGTGGGCTGCTCGGCCATGAGGGCTCCTTTGCTACTCAGGTGCCGGGGCCGGTGGGGCCGACCCTTGTCGGCACCTCTGAGTCTACTCCGCAAGCCTGCTCGAGACCCGGCTTCGCTCACCTATTCCACTCTTCCATCCCACGCCCCTCCAACCCCCCCCATTCCATCCCGGCACACATGACCCCACACCCCGTGTTTTGGGGTCACGTCTCGGCGTTATGAGGCCTCCATAGCGCCGAGATACGACCCGAAAACTCCAGGGGTGGGGTCAGTGGCGGTGGGTGGGGTCAGGGGCGGTGGGGCGAAGGTCAGGGGCGCAGCGGAGTGGTCAGGGGCGCGGCGCCGGCGGTGAAGCTCGGGACGCTGTCCACCAGGTGGGCCGGCAGGGCGTCGGAGCGCAGCGCTCTTGCCAAGGCCGCGCGGCCACCGAGACTCTCCACGGCCACGGGCGTGTGCGCGGCGGCCGCGATGACGTTACCCCGACGGCGCCCCTTGAGCATCGCGGGATCGGCCATCACCTCCACGTGCTCGAACACCGCGGCGAGCGCCGCCACCTCCTGCCGCACACTGTCCAGCCGCGGTCCACCACCGATGTTGAGCACGTAGACGCCCTTCCCGGTGAGCACACGGGCTGCCGCCTGCGCCGCGGGCACCCCGCACAGATGCTCCGGGGTGACGTGAACGGCCGGGTCCGCCACCGAGGGTGCGAACACATCGCGGAACACCACTTCCCGCGTCCCCGGCTGCATGCCCGCCAGCACCTCGCCCGCCTCGCCGACCCGGATCTTCAGCTGCGGCGCTCGGGGCAACTCGAAGTGGGCGCGGGCCAGTTCGGCGAGTCCCGCGTCGAGTTCCACGGCCACCTGATGCGCCTGCGGGTACGTGTGGGTGACCCAGCGCGCGAAGGTGCACCCCGCCCCGCCGAGGTGCAGCACGCGAAGCCGATCCGCCGTCGTCGGGAAGCGGTGCTGGAGTACCGCGGCGGCCCAGCGCATGTACTCGAATCCCATGCGCTCCGGGGTGTCCGGGTTGAGCTGCGACGATTCGACGCCGTTGACCTTGAGCAGCCACACGCCGGGCTCCCAGGGGTCGGGCAGGATCTCCGCGGCGCCAGAGGTGATGGGGTGGACGCCGGGCTTCACGCGCCGCCGCCCTGGGCCACGGCACCGTCGCGCACCGTGAGCACCTCGCGGGCGTCACCGAAGTCACCGCCCAGCACCACGGGGTCGCCGAGCTCGAGAAATCCCTCGCGCCGGTAGAATGCCCGAGCGCGGGGGTTGTCCTCCCACACCAGCAGACTCGCGGGCTCGCGACCCAGAGCTGCCTCGCGCTGTTGTGCGGGCATCGCGCTCAGCGCGTCGAGCACCTCGGCATAGGTCTCGCGCCAACTGGCCTTCGTGACGGCGAGGACCGCAGGCACGTCCTCCGCCGAGGTTCTGCCGCTCACTCGCTCAGCGCGGCGCGCTGGGCACCGGCGTCGAGGGCCTTCTCCAAGCGTTGGAGCTTGCCGTGGAGCTCGTCGGTGTAGCCGGGGCGGATGTCCGCCTTGAGGACCAGGGACACGCGGGAGCCGTAGGCGGCCACAGCGTCGCAGGCGCGCTTGACCACGGCCATTACCTCGTCCCGCTCGCCCTCGATTTCGGTGAACATCGAGGAGGTGCGGTGCGGCAAACCGGAGTCGCGAACCACCTGGACGGCGGCGGCCACGGCGTCGTGAACGGAGGCATCCTGGGGCCGGTCCCCGGTGTGGTTCGGGTCGGCGGGGGTGCCGGAGGGAGCAACGGAGAAGGCGACGATCATGCCCTCGAGTGTGCCTCAGACCTCAGGGCTCTGGACAGAGGTGACGGATAGGCTGAGGGCTGCAGGTCAACCGCCCCGTCGTGCACTTTCTCCCAGCCTTGGAAGGGACCGCCATGCCGCAGGCCATCTTCGTCACGACCACCACCACCGGGGCGGGCAAGTCCCTGATCAGCCTCGGTCTGACGGACTCGCTGTACAAGCGTTCCGGCTCCGTGGGCTACTTCCGGCCCATCGTCCCGGGCGAGAGCATCGACACGGACCCCATGGTGCAGCTGATGCGGCGCAGCTATGGCCTCGGCGAGACCCGCGCCACTGCGGCCCTCACCGCGACTGAGGCACGCGCCCTGATCACCGCGGGCCGGGCGGATGAGGTCCAGGAACGCTGCGTGGCGGCGTTCGAGGCGCTGGATGCCGAGTGTGCCGTCGTGGTGGTGGAGGGCACGGACCTGGACGGGCCGGATCCGGCGCTGGCTTTGGAGCTCAACGCGCATCTGGCGCGCAATCTGCGGGCCCCGGTGATCGGCGTCGTCTCGGCGGCCGGGCAGGAGCCCGAGCATGCCGCGGACACCGTGGATCTGGCCCGGCGCACCCTGTTCGATGCGGGCGTGGATCTGCTGGCGATGATGGTCAACCGCGCGGACCCGGAACGCCTCGATGAGGTGGCCGCCGCGATTCGCCCCGGAACCACGCGCCGGCCCGTCTATGTGCTTCCGGAGTTGCCGGAACTGTCCTACCCGTCCGTGGCGGAGGTCGCGGACGCGCTGCACCTGGAGCAGGTGGCGGGCCCGGAGCAACTGGACCGGGATGTGGCCAGTGTGCGTGCGGTGTCCATGGAGGGCGGCAACTTCCTGGGGCTGCTGGATGAGGCGAGCCTGGTGATCGTGTCCGGGGATCGCTCGGACGCCATCCTGGCCACCCTGTCGGCGGCACTGACCTCGGACTTCCCCACGGCCTCCGGCATGATCCTGACCAATGGCATCCTGCCCTCGCGCCAGCTGCAGCGGATGTACCTCAACGCCCCGTTCCCGGTGTTCATGACCATGGATGACACGTTCACCACGGCCATGAAGGTCTCGCGGATCCGCGCGGAGCTCTCCAGTGCCGACTCACGGCGCACGGCCGCGGCCCTGGGGGCGTGGTCCCAGCGTGTGGATGCCGATGAGCTGCTCGAGCGCATCGATCTGCCCCGCGATCCGCGCACCACTCCCCTGCGGTTCCTCCACGACTTGATCTCCCGGGCCCGCGCGCAGCGGCAGCGGATCGTCCTGCCGGAGGGCACGGATGCCCGGGTGCTGCGCGCGGCGGAGATCCTGCGTCGCCGCGACGTGTGTGACCTGGTGGTCCTGGGACCCGAGGACGAGGTGCGGGATCTGGCCTCGCGGGAGGGTGTGGATCTGACCGGCGTCGCGGTGGTGGACCCGGCCGACTCCCCGGACCGGGAACGCTACGCGCAGGCCTACGCTGAGGCCCGCGCCCACCGCGGGGTGGATCTGGAGCGGGCCCGGGAGGTCATGCTCGAGGGATCCTATTTCGGGACGATGATGGTCCAGCTCGGCGATGTGGACGGCATGGTCTCCGGGGCTGCGCACACCACAGCGAACACCATCCGTCCGGCGCTGGAGTTCGTGAAGACGCGGCCCGGGGTGTCCATTGTGTCCTCGGTGTTCCTCATGCTGCTGCCGGACCGGGTGCTGGTCTACGGCGACTGTGCGGTGAACCCGGATCCCGACGCCGGTCAGCTGGCAGACATCGCCGTGGCCTCGGCGGCCACGGCCGCCCAGTTCGGCGTGGAGCCGCGCGTGGCGATGCTGTCCTATTCCACGGGGGCCTCCGGCTCCGGGGAGGCCGTGGACAAGGTGCGAGAGGCCACCGAGCTGGTCCGGGAGCGTGCCCCGCAGCTCAAGGTGGAGGGGCCGTTGCAGTACGACGCGGCGGTGAATGCGTCCATCGCAGCGTCAAAGATGCCCGGTTCCGAGGTGGCGGGTCAGGCCACCGTGTTCGTGTTCCCGGATCTGAACACCGGCAACAACACCTACAAGGCGGTGCAGCAGTCCTCCGGAGCGGTGGCCGTGGGCCCCGTGTTGCAGGGACTGAACAAGCCGGTCAACGACCTGTCCCGCGGCACCACGGTGGCGGACATTGTGAACACGGTGGCCATCACCGCGATTCAGGCGCAGGGGTGAACCTACACCGGGCATCAGCACATGCTCGGCCCACCACCAGTCCGGGCCGTGGCTGTTGAGCGGGCCGACGTGACGACACCGGAGGCATTCCGGACCGTCAAGAGCTGCGAGTAGACGCGATCCTGGCAAGTCCGCGGAGCGCGCCGGGTCACTGTTGTGCTCCCAGAAAATGCAGAACTGGTCACTGCGGTGCCGTACCCGACAGAAAAGACCGATGGCCCACCACGCCACTGAAAGTTCCAGGAGAAGTTGGTGTCCATGTTCCGCACCTGTGATGGAGGGTTGAGCCACGCTCCGTGTGCGGACGAGGTTGTGACGCTTGTCGCTTCGATCGACTCCGCGACCTTCACCGCGGTGTCGTCTGTGGCGCCGGCGGGGCCCGCGAAGACCGCCGTGGCGGCCATGGCCACCGCCCCCGCCATGGCCGTCAGAGATGAGAGTGCCTTCATGATGTCCTCCGTTACTGCCGTCCTCAGCCCCGCGGGACCGCCTCTGGCATAGTTCCCGGCCCCGCCGTTTGCGGGTCCAATTGCAACGCACCCCCCCTGGGCCTAGTGTGTCAAGGGTCACACGGCGACGCGAGGGGAGCTCATGAGCAAGTTCAGTCCAGGGCCCGGTGCACGTCTGCTGCGCCAGCCCCTCGACGCGCTCGTCGCGCTCGCTCTGAGCGCGGCCCTGGTGCTGACGGGACTGGTGTCCCTGCGGGCGCAGCTGCAGGTCTCGGACGCCCTTGACCAGAACTGGCGCGGCGCATACGACCTCCTCGTCACCGCTTCTGCCGCCGAGGTGTCCCAATGTCAGGACGGAGACAGCAGATTGCTTGCTCCGAACTTTGCCGGCTTCGCCAATACCAATGCGATGTCCGCCCAGGACCTGGAGGCTGTGCGGGCAACGGACGGAGTGGACATTGCCGCACCTATCGGCCTCGTCGGCTCACTCGACCCCGTTGACCGATCAGTGATCCTGGCCACAGACCTTGCCACTACGACAACCCCGGGTGCCCTCGGCCTCGCCGTCGATGTTGACCTCGTCATTGACGACGGAGCCAGTGCCCAGAATCCGGTGGAGAGCGAGCAAGTCAGAATATACTCTTCGACCGGTCTCGGCTCAGGTATTGCGGCGCAGGCCGTGGCGTCGCCATCCAACGAATCAGTTGGGCAGATTGAAACCGAGGACCATGTTCTTACGGATTTGCTCGTGGTCAAATCCCCGAGAACCACTGTTGTTGCCGTCGACGCTGTCGCCGAAAAAGCCCTCCTGGGGGCCCCGGGCTCGTTTCTGAGCCCCCTCGCAAAAGCAGCCCAGCGACAAGCCGACGACGGTAACTGGGGTCTTCGCGCACCCGAATTTATCGACCCACTCCTGGAAACGCACCCGGAACTTATGTTCTTTCAAACCATGTGGCCGGGCAACGAGGGCCTATGGAGCACAGCTTCGGTGCTGCCATTAATTTTCTCTGAGGACAGCGTGACCAATGCGCAACTCGACATCACTTTTCACAACTTTGTGGTCCCTGATTCGACACCCGAGGTCGAGGACTACGAATCTACGGAAATCTACAGAAACTCTGTCCTGAGGGCGCCACTCGCTGGCAACCCACTTTCCAGCGAAAACATCGACTTCTCCTCCGCTTACCGACCATTTTATTTGGAAGGGTTGTCTATCACCGCGCCAGGTTCCTCCCAGTACTTCAACACCCACAGCATCACTCACATCCCTACGATGACGTCCGGTTACCCGGCCCCGCCCGCACTCGAAGCAGGCGAGGACTGTGCACTCACCGCCCGGCCGCAGGGCTGGGTGAATGCCCGCGGGGAGAAGGTCGAGCCGGAGGACGCCTCATACGTGGAACAGGCCTACCGCGACTTGGAACGCTCCGAGGACTCACTGCCGAGCGAGGACGACGAACCGATCGACTACGGATACGACCACGTTTACGACGTGATCCCTTTCGGTGTGGGCTTCTACTCTGTGGACGACGTGGCACCCCTCACCGAGTCCATCTCCGCCATGCCGCTGGGCTCCTATGCTCCGGTGACCGCCGGGGGGGGGGAGACCCGGGCCGCCACCGGCGACGACACCCGGCCGCTGAGGCCCGGGCACCGCGGCCTCGGCCTGGTCCCCGCGCCAGCCGGCGCCATCACCACCCTGGCCGGGGGTGAGGAACTGCGCGGCGAGAACTTCATCGACGCCATCCGTGTGCGCGTAGCCGATGTGACCGCCTACAACGAGGAGGGCCGTCAGAGGGTGGCACAGACCGCCGCCGCCTTGCAGGAGCTGGGGTACACCGTCACCGTTATGGCCGGTGCCTCCTTCGACCCCGTGCAGATCCACGCCGTGGACCTCATCTTTGACCGTGAGGCCAACACCGGCTCTGACCGCTGGGTCACGCAGGACTGGTCCGTGCTCGATGCCGCCGCCCGCGTTCAGCAAGCCCAGGACTCCGTCGGAGAGACCATGGCGCTGTTCGCCGTGGCCGTCGCGCTGCTGATCGCCGGGATCATCGCCGGGCGCTCCGTGGGCCGCCACCGGGCAGACCTGCACTTGTTGGCCTCGCTGGGCTGGACCCGCCGGGCTCGGATCCTCTTCGCCGCCGGACCGGTGCTGCTCAGCGCCGCCGTCGTTGCGGCAGCGGCAGGGCTCACTCTGGCCCTGCCCACACTGACCGGTACCCCCGCACTGCTGCCGTGGTGGCTGATCCTCACCATCCCGCTGCTCTATGCCGTCATGGGCCTGGGCGGTGTGGCAGCAGCCGTGCGCGGACCCCGCCCGCCTCGCACGCGGGCCGGACACAATCCTGCAGCGACGACGGCTCGTCACCGCGTTCCGGCCAGTGCCGCCCAGTTCGGTGGGCTGCGGTTGCGCCGCCACCTGCCCGACGCCGCCCTGACCATCCTGACCCTCGTGGTGGTCGGCATCGGCGCGGCCCTGCTGGCAGCGGCGGTCATCGCCAGCATCGCTGCGACCGGCACCACGCGCCTCGGCACGGCAGCCACGGAACAGGCATTGCCCACTCGCATCGCCCTGGTGGTCACGGTCGTGGCCGTGACCACCCTGCTCATGGCGCTGCTGCACCAGGCCACCGCGACTGGGCACCGCCACGCCCATCAGCAACTGCGCGCTCTGGGCTTCAGTTCTCGCCAACGCCAGGCCTGGGTGCACGCAGAGATCGGCCCCCTGCTGATCTTCGCCACCGCCGGTGCCGCAGCCGCTGCCCTGGCTATGAGTGCCCTGACCGGTCACTCCCCCGCCCTGTTGACCCTCACCGCCGTGCTGGCCGCCACCGTAGCGGGAGCCGGCCTGTGGTGGGCCCGTCTGAGAGGAACCCGCGCATGAGCACCCCCGCCCCATCTACGGCACGCGCTACCGGATCCCGCACCGAAGCCACGAGCGTCCCACCCAGGGTGAGCGCCCGAGACCTCGCCGTCGAGTTCGGCTCCGGGCACCGTCACCTGCGCATCGAGATGCCCGTGCCCCACCTGGACGTCACCCCGGGCATGCTCGTAGTCCTCGCGGGACGCTCCGGTTCCGGCAAGACCACGCTGCTGAAGATGCTCGCCGGGCTTCAACCGCCCACCTCGGGCACGGTGCACTGGAACGGCGAGACCGTGGACGCCACCCATGCCGAGGCCACCGCAGCACGGCGCCGCGGGTTCCTGTCCTACATGGATCAGGCCGCCAGCCTCATCCCCACCTTCACCGTGCTCGAGAACATCATGCTGGCGGCCGTGCCCGTGGGGAAACCCGCTGACTATGCAGACCGGGCACAGGAGCTGCTCGAGATCCTCGGCCTGGCAGACCGCACCGATCAGCGCGTCCCCTCCCTCTCGGGAGGTGAACGCGCCCGCATCAGCCTCGCGCGCTCCCTGCTCCTGGAAACCCCGGTGCTTGTGGTGGACGAACCCACCGCCAGCCTGGACCGGGCCACCGCAGACCGGGTCATCGGGCTGCTTCATGCCCACGCCGACAACGGCGGATCCGTCATCGCCGCCAGCCATGACCCCAACGTTCTGGCCGCCGCTACGGATCTCCACCCCATGCGCGAGAGCGCCCCTACGCCTGAGGAGGCCACACCATGACCGCACGATTCCGCTCCCGCACCGAGTGGTCGCTGACCGCCTGCGCCGTCCTCGCGCTGAGCCTGAGCGCCTGCGCGTCCGGTGATGACGACGGCGATGCCGCACCGAGCCCCGTCGAGACCACCTCCGCAGCGGCCCCGGCGCCCGGTGTGGAAGTGACCCGCAACAGCATCGATCTCGACGCCGATGGTGAACTCCAGCGTGACCCCGACGCCATCGCTTCGACGACGTCGTCCCGGTCAGAGGGCGCCCGTAATCCGGAGGCTGGCGAGGAACTGTACGTGCGGGTGGCGTGTCAGGTCGCGCAGGGTGAGGTGACGTACTCGGTCCTGCGGCGCGACACCGTGGTGGCCAACGGCACCACGGACTGCGAAGCCGAGCAGGAGGTCATCCTGACCGGTTTCCGGGCGGAGACCAGCGAGCCGGTGCGATTTGATCTCGCCACCACCTCCCCCGTTGTGCTCTTCGAGCTGATTTCTGCCGACAGCGTGGACGCCGAGGGCTGACGGGGTCAGCGCGGGTGACCAGCGGACCAGCGGGCCGCGCCGGCGGCGCTCGCGGCATCGCCCCACCGCGCAGCCGGGCCGATACGCTGAAGCAGTACTCCCGCTGTGTGACCGGAAGGCACCCACCCCATGCTCGTGCTCGTCATCAACGCCGGCTCGTCCTCGCTGAAGTACCAGGTCATCGACCTGCATGATGACCGCGTCCTCGCCAAGGGACTCGTCGAGCGCATTGGCGAGCCGGACTCCCCGGTCCGCGACCACTCCGCGGCGCTGGCCGACGTGGCCGAGGAGCTGGAAGCGAGCCTGGATGGCCGGCCGCTGGACGCCGTCGGGCACCGGGTGGTGCACGGTGGTGAGCGCTTCAGTGCGCCCGTGTTGATCGACGACGCGGTGGTGGAGGCCGTGGAAGGCCTGTCTCCGCTGGCCCCGCTGCACAATCCGGCGAATGTCCAGGGCATCCGGGCCATCACGGCGCGCTGGCCGGAACTGCCGCAGGTCGCCGTGTTCGACACCGCCTTTCACCACACCATGCCGGAGGAGGCGTGGCGCTACGCCGTGCCGGACGAGCTCTATACCCGGCACGGAATTCGGCGCTATGGCTTCCACGGGACCAGCCACGACTTCGTCACCGCGACGGCGGCGCGGTACCTCGGCGTGGACCGGGACGATCTCAACGCGATCGTGCTGCATCTGGGCAATGGGGCGTCCGCCACCGCCGTGCGCGCGGGCTGCTCCGTGGACACCACGATGGGCTACACCCCGCTGGCCGGCCTGGTCATGGGGACCCGCTCCGGAGACGTGGACCCCTCCGTGGTGACGCAGTTGGTGGCACGCGGTGATTACACCGCTGAAGAACTGGACCGGATCCTCAACAAGGAATCGGGGCTGCTGGGCCTGGCCGGACAGGCGGACATGCGTGCCGTCGTCGAGGCCGCCGAGGCCGGAGACGAGCGCGCGGCGATGGCTCTGGACGTGGCGGCATACCGGGTGGCGAAGGTGGTGGGCGGCTATCACGTGGCCGTGGGCGGCGCGCAGGCCGTGATCTTCACCGCCGGCATCGGCGAGAACTCGGTGGCCTTCCGTGCTCGGGTACTCGAGCGGCTCACGCCGCTGGGCGTGGTGTGGGATGCGGCCGCGAACGAGGGCCAGGGCGACGCCGGCCCGGACGGGGTGCGCGAGCTGAGTAACCCGGAGTCGGCGGTGCGTGTGCTGGTGGTGCCCACCAACGAGGAGCTGGCGATCGCCCAGGCCACCGCGGCGCTGGTGTCCGACGACGCACGCTGAGGTGCGGTGCGATGGCGGACGTCAGGACGTGGTCAGTGTCTGCCGAGCAGCGGGAGACGGCCGAGCCGTGGCCCGCCAGAGCAGGATAGTGGTGCCCACGGCAATGACAATACCGAGGACGACATAACTGCCCATCGCCAGGAGCGAAAAGCTCGCACTGAGGTAATCGTCAGGCTCGAGTTCCGCCGCTCCGCGGATGTCCGCGAGGAGTGCGAGCAGGAACGTGAGCCCGCTCCAGACCGCAATCGACACCGTCGCCCACGGACGCCATCGCGAGAAGCTCATCAACACGACGGTGGTCAGGGTGATGAAGAACAAGAGCGCTGAGGTCGCGTAGAACAGCCAGTACATCGGCCATTCGAAAATTCCCTGCGGAATGCTCACCAGAATAGCGGCTGGAGCGCAGAGATTGAGGAAAGCTGCGATGAAAGCCGCGGCATCACGGCCTGACGCAGGGTCGAGGACGCGCCCATCGACGCGTGGCGCTGCAGGCCTCAGGTCATGCATGGTGAACGCCTCGTCTCTCACGCAACCACAGCGAGAGGGCAGTGGCCGCCAAGATCAGGGCGTTCACGACCAGCACGGCGTGCGCAAGAACAAAGAGAAGGCCACCCAAGTAACCCAGGTCTTCGCTCTCCTGACTCAGGAGAACCAAGCCAATCACGACGAGCAAGGCGGCGACTCCCACCAGCGCGATGATCAGCACGTGCAGAGGTCGAGCAACGTCCAGAGTGACCATAAGGGACGTGGCACCAACAAGAAACACGACGTGATGAGCCACGACAAAGGCGACGATCCACGGCACACTCCAGGACAGGGCGACCTCGCTCCCCCAGAACCACCGCTGAACGACGATGGGCGCGACGCAGCAAATGGCCGCCACAACTAAACGTAATGGAGCTTGAGCGCCCATCTCTCCAGCCCTCATCGCCCGTTCCACCAGGTCGTAAAGGGCTGGACCATGAAGTAGTACGCTTCCGCCATGGCGAAGCATGCACTTCTTCCGTCAGCGTAGTACCACCCAGGGAAAGCAACGCCGCAGTTATGACGCAGGTGACCGTAGAACGCCCTGTCGACTTGACCCCGCAGCCGCCTCTTTTCGGACAAGGGAAGAACGCGAGCTGCAATGTTTGCGATCGCCATGTCATGTCGTGCGCAGGGTCCGCGGAGGGGTGCAACACGCGCGTACGAACTCCACGCGGGCCACACTCTCGCGTACGGAAAATAATCTGGTGATTTCGTACAGTAATCATGACGCTCAGGCGGGCGGCACCAGACTGGGCAATAGCGGTAGCCCGCTGGTATGGAGATGTACCTCGGCCCCGAGCCCGTGAATGCATGCAGCCACGGTGAGTATGTCGGGTCCGAAGGATCCAATCCGGGTTCGTCGAACCCAGGGCTCTTCATTCCAAACACGGGGTCGTGGGCGAAGGCGTCAGCAAATCCGTCCGACACGGCCTCCGCCACGTCGAGACGAACAGCGGTAGAATAGACCATAGAGACCGCGACGGGGAATTTAGCCTGGCCCGCAGATTCGACAGTCACCGTCGTGCCACTAGCATCGACTGACACCAGCGCGGGCACGTCTTGCCCGGCGCTGTCCGTCACTGACGCCACGACTGAGACCAACTCACCACCGCACATCAACCCCGAGCTCGACCCTGAGAGCACACAACCACTCGGCAAGGCAAAGTGTTCCTCCAGCGCTGAGTCCTCCAGTGGAGGCGGGGTGGTGTGTAACCGCGGCGCCACGAGCGCCACATCCATGAACTCATCGTCATCGCCGAATGACGCAATCCAGTCGCCCACGACTTCTGCCTCACCCTCACGAGTGTCACTGAACTGGAACTGCGGTTCATCCCATTCTTCGACGTACGGGTCATCTGGGGCGATGCTTGTGGTCCGATCTGCCGTAGTGACGCGGGTGCCTTCATCCATCGGACTGGCTATCCCACTCCCGGATGCAACCAGCGCTCTAACGGCAATAATCACAAGACTTTCGTTGAACCACCCCACGTGGCTCTCCCTTGAATGTGAGGTGAGACTCGAATCCCCACCCGGTACGACGAAGGTACGCCTCTGTGGGCTACACCACAACCCCTGGTGCAAGAGTTTTTTGGCGAGTTTTCCAAGACCACCCCGATCGCCTACGGTCCGCAGCCTTCGGCAGGCCACCCGAGCACGCGAGCTGGATCGGCCTGGACCCGCCCTCCCTGTCGTCAGTCTGTTCGTGAGATGTCAGACCGGGACCACGCACCCGTACTGCCGCCGGCTGGCTCGCTCCACGAAGCTGTCGATCGGGGCCGGGCGTTCGAATCGTGCCGTACCGTCAACCGCGCGTGGCCGAGCTGATGGAACAGGTGGCCCTGCCCGGACACTTCGCCCGGCGCTACCCGGCGGGACTCTCCGGAGGTCAGCGTCAGCGGGTCTCCATTGCTCGTGCTCTCGCCCTGCAGCCGGAGCTGATTGTCTGCGACGAGCCGGTGTCCGCGCTCGACGTGCTGGTGCAAGACCAGATCCTCACATTGCTCAAGGATCTGCAAGACGAGTTAGGCCTGTCCTCCCTGTTCATCTCCCCCGACCTCGCCGTGGTCCGGCTGATCTCCGACGACGTCTGCGTGATGAAGGACGGCGACATGGTGGAGGCGGCCAGTTCCGAAGAAGTCTTCACCAACCCCCGTCACCCGTACACCCGGCGTCTGCTCGCTTCCATCCCCGGCCATGAGCTGGGCATCACCGTGGAGGCCGACGGCGAGGAGGTGTGAGCGAAGCGCTCAACCCTCCAGCGTCGGGGTGGCAGAGTAGCTGTCGGAATAGCTGCGGTGACGTGCCCCATTCCGACACTTTCTCTGCCACGTCATCGCCCACGCCCGACTCGCGCCAGCCCCACCCCTCAGCCCGCGGAGGCGGCGAGCGCCCCGCGACGCAGCATGCGCGCCACCTCACCGGGCCGGTTGGTGGTGATCTCCTGCACGCCGTGCGCGGCGAGGAAGGCGACGTCGTCGTCAGAGTCGGCCGTCCACACTCGCAGGCGCCGCCCCGCGGCCAGCCACGCCTTTCCGTCGGCCAAATGCTCACGCAGGTAGGCCACGGAGGGCCCGGCCAGCTGAGCCCCACCGGTCCACACCAGCGTCTCGGACTGCTGCACGGCCGACACCATCGCTGCGCGCACGCCTACGCGCAGCAGCGGGGTACGGGAGAACCGGACATCCGGGATCTGGGCCAGGGCAGGCACCCGGTCCATCAGCGCGCACAGGGCATCCGGGCCCGTCAGCGGCGCCACATAGCGCAGCGCTGCGGGATCGAAGCTCATGAAGGACACCTGCACGGACCCCAGCATCGAGGTCTCCGGGTCCCAGCCGGCAGCGGCGAGCACCCGCATCACCTGCTCCTCGAGCTCGCGCCCGAACGGCGAGGGGTGCTTCAACTCCACCGCCAGCTTCAGCGGCCGCCCCGCCCCCAGCGCGATCTCCACCAGCTCGTGCAGCGTCAGCAGCTGCTCGGCAGCCCTGCCGTACGCGGCCGGGCGCCGTGCCGTCCCCGGATGCCAGCCCGCCACATCCAGCCCACGCAGCTGAGCCAGCGTGAACTCATGCAGGCCGCCGCGAGCGTCGGAGGTCCGATCCACCGTCGGGTCATGCCAGCACACGACCTCCTTGTCCCGCGTGAGCTGGACATCGCATTCGAGGCCGTCGGCGCCGTCGTCGAGCGCACGCAGGTACGCCGCACGGGTGTGCTCGGCGTGGTGCGCGGACGCGCCGCGGTGGGCGATCACCAGAGGGGGCATGGCCTCAGGCTGACAGGCGGACATGGCCGCGCCCCCACGCCCGGGCCACCGGCTGGTTAACTGTGGGCTGAGGCTCGGTGCCCACCGGCCGCCTCATCGCCCGCCTCACCCCCCGCCTGCTCACGCACAGGAGACTCCCGTGACTGACCGGTTCACCACACTGATCCCCGACGCCGCCGGCGCACCCGCCGCGGCCCGGGAACGGGAGCTGCGCCGCATGAAGGCGGTGTGCCTGGCGCTGCTGATCGCGCTCGCGGTGGTCTTCCTCATCGCGTTCCCCCTGCAGGACACCCACCCCGCGTGGGGGTATGTGCGGGCCGCCGCGGAGGGCGGAATGGTGGGCGCGCTCGCGGACTGGTTCGCCGTCACCGCGCTCTTCCGCCACCCCATGGGCGTGCCGATCCCGCACACCGCGATCATCCCCCGCAAGAAGGACCAGCTCGGCTCCGCTCTGCGCGGCTTTGTGCAGGAGAACTTTCTGGACTCCGACGTCGCCCGGGAGAAGGTCTCCGGGCTCCGGGTGGCCGCGGCGCTGGGCGGGTGGCTGCGGCAGCGCGAGAACGCGGAGCAGACCGCCGGCCAGCTGGCCTCGGTGGCCCGCAACGCGGTCGAGGCCACCGACGACGCCGTGGTCCAGGACCTGCTCTCCGGTCTGGTGCAGCGCCACATGGTGGCCCCGGACTGGTCCCCCACGCTGGCGGGCGTGCTGGACGACGTCGTCTCCGCCCGGCACCATGAGACCCTCGTGGACCTCGTGGTTAACCACACCGGAGACTGGGTGGCCAACCACCCCGAGGTGTTCGTGGACACCGTGCGTCGCCGCTCCCCGGACTGGGCCCCGGAGATCGTGGACCGCCTGCTCGCCGAACGGCTCCACGCCGAGGCGCTGAAGTACCTGGCCGGGGTCCGCAAGAACCGTGACCACGAGGCGCGTGCCTCCGTGGACGCCTGGCTGCGGGATCTGGCCGAGCGCATGCGCACCGAGCCGACCACCATGGCCAGCGTCGAACGGCTCAAGCGCAGCCTGTTCGAGGATGAGTTGCTGCGCGGCTGGCTCGGCTCGGCCTGGACGGGGGTCCGGGACTCGCTGCTGGACGCCCTCGAGGATCCCGCCTCAGACCTGCACCGCGCCCTCGTCGCTGCCCTGCAGGACCTCGGCGCGCGGCTCCAAGAGGACCCCGTGCTGCGCGATCGCGTGGACGGCTACGCCCGACGGACCGCCGCGCACGCCCTGGCCAACTACGGCCCGCAGCTCACCGCCGTGATCGAGGAGACGGTGCAGCGCTGGGACGGGAAGCAGACCGCGCGGACCCTCGAGCTGCTGGTCGGCAAGGACCTGCAGTTCATCCGCATCAACGGCTCGATCATCGGGGCGTTGGCCGGTCTGACCATCCACGCGGTCGCGAGCCTGCTGTTCTGACACAGCTCGGTGCAGCACGCGTGAGTGCACCGCGCGCCTACGAGCCGTGCTTGCTCTCCGACTCCTTCTCGGACTGTTCGGTCTCCGCGGCCTCACGCTCCAGCTCCGCCTCGAGCTCCTTCTTGCGCTGCTCCGCCTGACGCTGGCCCTCGGCCTCGAGCTCCTTCGTGGTCTCCTCATGGTCCTTGCCCTCCTCCGTCCGCGTGATCTCCGCGCTCAGCGTGGCCGGCAGGGCGCCGAAGAGGTTCTGCGCGGCCTTCACCACGCCCCGGCCCATGGCCCGGTTCCCGACGCCGCCGATCACCGCGCCCACACCGAACGGCACCGCACGGCCCACCAGCCCGGCACCCTGGCGCACGAGCATCTTGCGCAGGAACATCCGCTTGAGCTTGTCGAACATCATCCCGGACATGCCGCCGCCCGCGGTCAGCACGCCCAGCGCGGCATTCGCCCCCTGCTGACCTCCCGCGAAGTCCTTGAGCATCTTCCGGCCGTCATCGCCCAGCATGACCGCCATGACGAGCGCCTCGGCCTGCTTCGGATCCTGCGTGGAGATCCCGTGCAGCTCCGCCACGGACTGGGCGTAGAGGGCGGTGGCCTCCAGGAAGCCCACGACGGCGACCCCGGAGAGTCCCAGCGCGGCCACCGTGCCGACGCCCGGCACGATCGCGGTGCCGCCCACCGCGGCACCGGCACCGGTGACGGTGTTCAGGTACTGGCTGCTGAGCCGGTCCGCCAGCTCCGCCGGGGAATCCTCCGGATGGCGGCGATGCAGGCGGCGCAGATTGGCCAGCACCAGCGGGCGTTGGACCTTGATGGCCCACAGCAGCGTGCGCTGAAAGCCCTCGCTGGGGTTACCGTCCTTGTCGAACGCCGTGTTCATCGCGACGTCCATTGCCTTGGTCCCGGCCATGCGGCCCAGGAACGAACTCTTCTTCACCATGCACGCCACCCTAGTCACCGCGCGGTTCGGCGCGGTACCGCCGGGGCGCGGCGGCCGGCGTCGTGCACGCCATACCAGCGACCGGCGTCGGGCCCTCAACCCTCAGCGCGGCGTCCTCGGCACTGCGTCCTCACCGCTGCGCGAGCGCGTGCTCGAGGAAGATCCGCACGTCCCGGTGCATGTCTGCGCTCACCGCGTGCCCCGCACCCGGGTAGGTGCGTGCGGTGAGGCGCGTGTGCGCTTCGGCCCAGTCCCGCGTCACGGCCACCGCACCGGTGTGGATCACGGGGTCGGCGACGTCGCGGCCCCAGAAGAACGGCCGGGGACCCGGGCCCTCGGGCGGGGAGTCCAGGGTGGCCAGCAGGGCGTCGTCGAGGACGAAGCCACCCAAACCCACGCCGCACGCGAAGGCCTCGGGGCGCAGCCGAATCAGCGTCGTCGCCATGGCCATGCCCTGCGAGAAGCCGAGCACGCTGACGGTGCGGAAGCCGTACTGGGCCACCGCCTCATCCTGGGGGAGGTCGAGGACGCGGTGCGCGGCGGCCATGACCTGCGCGAAGTCGGCGGTGAGGAACGGGTCCAACAGGAACCAGCCCCACGCGCCCGGATCGCCGGCTCCGTCCGTGGCGCTCGCGTCGATCTCGAAGCCACCGCGCACGGCGAGCCCGGTGCATCCCGGGGGCAGGCAGGCGAACATCGCGGCGGCCGCACGGCGCTCATTCGAGCCGTAGCCGTGGAACACCAGAACGAGGTCCGTCCCGTGCCTCTCGTGCGGAGGAACTGACCACTGAACAGAAATTCCGGAACGAATTGTCTCCGAATGTGGCGCATCGGCTCCTGGCATGGTTGCATCATAGGTTGTGATGCGCCCCCAACCCCGCCGCGACGGCTCCGCGCCGCCCTATGAGCGCTATGCCGCGGCACTCGGCGCACTCACCGATCACCGCGCCCGCGGACCCCTGGGCCTCGTGGATCTTGACGCTTTCATGGCCAACGCGGCGTCCATGGCCCAGCGCGCCGGCGGCATCCCCATCCGGGTGGCCACGAAGTCCGTGCGCATCCGCGCCGCCGTGGACGTCGCGCTCGCCCAGCCCGGCTTCTCCGGGGTCATGACCTTCACCCTCCCCGAGGCGCTCTGGCTGCACTCCCTGGGCCACCGGGACCTCGTGGTCGCCTACCCGTCCGTGGACCGCCGGGCCCTGGTCGAACTGCTGGTCTCCGCCGACGCGCGCTCCTGCATCACCCTGACCATCGACTCCGCGGATCACCTCACGTTCCTCGACGACGTCGCCCGCACCGCCGGTCTGACGGCTCAGGCCGAGGCCACGCTGCCTCCGGTGCGGCTCTGCCTCGATCTCGACGCCGCATGGCAGCCCTCCCGCCGCGTCCGCTTCGGCGCGCTGCGCTCCCCCGTGCGCACCCCCGAGGAGGCCCGGACGCTGGCCCGCGCCATCCTCGACGCCCCCCACCGGGCGCTGGTGGGGATGCTCGCCTACGAGGGCCAAGTCGCCGGACTGCCCGACGGCGCCGGACCCCACGCGGCCGCCGCCCAGTTCATCAAGCGCGCCTCCATCCGAGACCTGCGCACCCGCCGCCCCGACGCCGTGCGCGCGGTGCGGGCCCTGCTGCGCGAACACGGCCAGGACCTCGAGTTCGTCAACGGCGGCGGCACCGGCTCCCTGGAATCCACCGCCGGAGAAGGCACCGTCACGGAGATCGGCGCCGGCTCCGGGCTCATGGCCCCGGCCAGCTTCGATGGCTATACCGGCTTCACCCTGCAGCCCGCTCAGTTCTTCACGTGCCCGGTGGCTCGGCGACCCCGACCCGACGTCGTCACGGTCACCGGCGGCGGGTGGACGGCGTCGGGCGTGCCCGGACGCGACCGGTCCCCCACCGTGGCGTGGCCGCCCGGGCTGAAGTACTCCCGGCAGGAGGGCGCGGGCGAGGTCCAGACCCCCCTGCACGGCCCCGGGGCCGCCAGACTGGCGTTGGGCGACCCCGTCTTCTTCCGGCACGCCAAGGCCGGCGAACCCGCCGAGCACATGAGCGTGGTGGCCGTGTATTCGCGCGCCGAAGACGCCATCATTGACCTGTGGCCCACGTACCGAGGGGAAGGCAAGGTGTTCCTGTGAGCGCGCCGATGCGGACCTGGTCCGGCTCCGCGACCTGGACTCCCGCGCGCCTCGAACACCCGCACGACGCCGGGCAGGTGGCGGACGTGGTGCGGCAGGCCGCGCAGCACGGCGAGCGCGTCAAGGCCCTCGGCGCCGGGCACTCCTTCTCCGCGATCGCCGCGACGGATGGCGCGCAGCTCGTCCTGGACCGGATGAGCGGGCTGGTCGGCGTGGATGCCGCCACGGGTCGAGCGCGGCTGCGCGCCGGAACACCCTTGCACCAGGTGGGGCCGTTGCTCGGCGCCCACGGCCGGGCGCTGGCATCCATGGGAGACATCGACCGCCAGAGCGTGGGCGGGGCCATCTCCACCGGCACCCACGGCGCGGGGCTGGGGTTCACCGGCTACTCGGGGATGATCACGGGGCTTGAACTGGTCACCGCCGACGGTGCGGTGCGCTGGCTGTCCGGGGCGGCCAACGTGGCGAGCGAGGAGCGCGCGCTGTTCGAGGCCGCACGGGTCGGCCTGGGAGCGCTGGGCGTGGTGACCGAGGTGGAGATCGAGACCGTTCCGGCGTTTCTGCTGCGCGCTGACGAGGCGGCCGAGGAGCTCGACGCCGTGGTGGAGAGCTTCCTGGAGCGGGCCCGGACGCGAGACCACTATGAGTTCTTCTGGTTCCCCGGCTCGCGGAGCGCGCTGACGAAGACCAATACGCGGCTGCCGCTGGGTGCCGAGTATGCGCCGTTGCCGCGGCTGCGCTCCCGGGTCATGGACGGCATGGTGGCCAATGGCGTGTTCGCGGCGATGTGTCGGGTGGGGGCTCGGGTGCCGCGGACGTGTGAGTCGCTGGCGCGGCTGGCCGGCTGGGGCGTGGACAAGCGCAGCTACACGGACGTGTCCTACCGGGTGTTCGTGACCAACCGGGACGTGCGCTTCCGGGAGATGGAGTACGCGCTGCCCCTGAACGCGTTCGGGGCGGCATTCGACGGGATCCGCGAGATTGTGCGAGATCTGAGCCGTGCCGGGCGGGGCGTGACCTTCCCCGTGGAGGTGCGTGCCGCCGCCGGCGATGACGTGTGGCTGTCCTCGGCGAGCGGTCGAGACAGCGTGTACATCGCCGTGCACAAGTACCACCGTGAGGATCCCAGCGAGTACTTCGGACTGGTCGAACGCCTGCTCGTGGGGCTCGGCGGGCGCCCGCACTGGGGCAAGATGCACACCCGTGACGCCAGCTGGACAGCCCAGGCCTACCCCCGCTTCGCCGACTGGGCCGCCGCACGCGACGCCGTGGACCCCGACCGCGTGTTCACCAACCGCTACGTGGAGCGCGTCGTCGGCGCCGGAGGGTGGCGGTGGCAGTGGCGAGCGTGAAGCCGGGGGCGAGCCGCCGTCGTCGGGAAACTCGGGCACGCAAACGACCCACTCAACCACCGTTTTCGGCACTTGAGTGGGTCATCTGCGTGCCCGAGTTTCGGGGAGGCCGGGCGAGAGGCAGGCCGCACGCGTGCGCTCAGTAGCCGGTGTAGCGGCCGGGGACGTGGTTCATCGCGATGACGAGGCTGAGCGTGATGGCGCCGATCGCGGAGATGCCGCCCATCAGCGGGGTGACCACGAACAGTGAGGCCAGCACCACGGTGAGATCCAGCACCATCTGCACGTAGCCGCCCCGGATATGGAACTGCTCCTGCGCAATCAGGGCCACGATGTTGAACCCGCCCAGCGACCCGCCATGCCGGAACGTGGCCAGCACGCCCAAGCCCACGAGCACATTGCCTAGCACCGCCGTGTAGAGCGGGCCGAAGCCCTGAGCGAGCGCGGCCAGATCCTGCAGCGGCAAGATGAACTGGTGCAGCAACTGCAGCCCCGCCGTCAGCACGATGCACACCGCCGTGCGCGCCATGAAGTTGATGCCCTTGCGGGAGAGCGCGAGCACGAAGAACGGGGCAGTCACCAGCAGGAACAGCAGCCAGAACGGCAGGTCGATCCACAGGTTCAGCAGCAGGGCCAGGCCGGCAGTGCCACCCGTGACCTGCTCCGAGGCCTCGAGGATGAACATGCCGAAGGAGGCCACCAGGCAGCCGACCCAGATGCCGCCCGCGTCCTCGAACCAGGAGTGGCGGCGGGGCCGGGCCGGCACGATGCTCAGCGCACCGGTCTGCACCTTGTTCAGCTCGTCGAGCGCGTTCTTGCGGCGTCGCTTCGGGGCGGTGACGGCCCGGCGGATCCGGGACATCAGCGAATTCTGGGCATCGGTCATGGCGGTCAGCGGCTCCCTCGGGTGGGTGGTGAGAGACAGGCGGAACACACAGCACGGCTCGAACCACGCCGCAACGGGTGGGCGGCGGCGGTTCGAGCCGTGACTGAAAGGGGTGTGGGCCCTGCGGGGATCGAACCCGCGACCAGCGGATTAAAAGTCCGATGCTCTGCCAGCTGAGCTAAAGGCCCTGACAGCGCCTCAGTCTAACGCAGGCGGTTCCGCGGATTCCCGGCCCTGGGCTGGGCTGAGGCGCCGTTCAGGCGCGCCGGGTAGCCTTCTCCCCGACGTCGTCCACTCACCCCCGCGCACCGAGAGGAGTCCACGATGGCCGTCTACCGTTCCACCGCCGGCCGCGGCTCCAGTTCGAGCGCCTCGGGCACGGCCCGGCACCACCGCCCCCGCCCCTCCACGCCCGACGAGCTGGCCCGCTTCGCCGGCGGCGAGGACCCGCAGGAGGTCGCCGCAGCGGCGTCCCGCCTGGCCCACGCCCTCGTGGACGGAGGTCGCACGGAGGAGGATCCCGACGTCGTCGGGCGGCTGATCGGTCTGGTCCAGGAAGTGGGGATCGGCACCCTGGCCGATCTGTGGTCCGACGCTCCGCCCGTGTCCCTGGCCGGTTCGCTGTGGCGGCTCTATGCCCTGCACGAGGCCACCGGCCGCGATGGACAGCGGTGGGCGGCCTGGTACGCGGCCGGAGCGGATGCCCAGGTGGCGCGCGCGGTCGCCGGTGCCGTGGAGCCCCCGGGTCCCGAGGAGCTGCGGCGGCTGACCACCACGATTCTCACGGGCGCGTACCGGGGCGATCTCGACGTCGCGCTGCTGCGGGCTGCCGCGTATGCGCGGGTGATCGCGCTGGGCCAGAGCCATCACGCGGCCGCAGCTGAGTCCAGTGCGCCCGAGCTGGCGCAGGGACTGACCCGCCGGGCGGAGCGGCTGCTGGCGACGGCGGAGGCGTTGGAAGCCTCGGCTCGTGCGTGGCGGGTAGGATCGTTAGACTAGGCGGCAGCGGTGCTGGGCCGCTGGTAACCCCGGGCTCCAATATGTAGCCGCTGCGAGCGGCCTTTCGCCGAGAGGCGTTCCCGGTCCGGCACCGCGTTGACGTTTCCCGCTGTGATCACCGTTCTGCGTCCCCCAGGAGCTCACCCGCCGTGTCCTCGCAACGCATTCCCTGGCTGACCACGCGGGATACCCCCGCCCTGCGGCACATGGTGGAACTGGCCAAGACCCTCGAGCAGTGCGTGCGCGTGGTGGCGCAGGCCCCCGGGTCCGACGGGGCCGATGCGGACACAATCGACCGAGAGCTCGCCGACCTCGACGCCGCCGCCTCGGCGAGCCTGATGTCCTTCCTCACCGCCCTGCGCAGCTCCTATGTCACTCCCCTGCCGCGCCCGGATCTCTACATCCTGGCCAGCGGCGTGCACGCGGCCACCCAGCGCGTGGTGGGGGCCGGCGTGCTGATCCATCATGCGAGCCTGGCCGATCTTCCGGCCCAGGCACTGGACCTGCTCGAGACGATTGGGCGGCAGGCCGAGCTGCTGCGTCAGGTGCCCAGCCAGCTGCGTGACCTCGACACTCTCGAGGAGACCTGGATGAACCTGCTGCGGGCCTCCCGCCGCACCGACCGCGTGCTGGTCCAGTGGCTGGCCGCACTCGGCGATGACCTGCTGCAGCGCGACTTCAACCGCCACCGCGAGATCGCCTGGGGCCTCGAGTCCGCGATGAACGCGCTGCGCTCGGTGAACACGCACATCGGCACTGTCCTGGTGCGCGAGTCGTGACCCTCGGGCTCGCCGTCATCCTGGCAGTCATCTGCGGATTCGGCGTCCTCAACGGCTTCCGCGACGCCCCCAACGCCGTGGCGCTGGCCGTGCGCTTCCGGGCCCTCACGCCTCGGCTGTCGCTGCAGCTGGCGGCCGGGATGAACGCGCTGGGTGTGCTCTTCGGTGCGGTCTTGATGATCGTGGGCGTGTGGATCTTCACGCGCCCCTTGGCCGAGGGTGCGTCGGGCCTGCTCGCACTGGGCGCGGCGATCATGGTCACCGTGGCGTGGGGCATCCTGCTGTGGTGGCGGCGGATCCCCTCCTCCACCACCCACGCGCTCTTCGCCTCGCTGCTGGGGGCAGCCTTGGCGGCCACCCTGATCTTGGACTACGACGCCGCCGACTCGCTTGCGCTGACCGTGCGGGGTGAGCTGGTGGTCGGGCTGGTGGTGGGCCCGCTGCTGGCCTGGCTGTTGGCGCGCATCGCCGTGCGGCCTACGCTGCGGGTGAGCACCTCCGTCTCCACGGTGGCCGTGCAGCGCCGCTCGCGCATCACCTTGGCGGTCTCGTCCTCGGCGATTGCCTTCGGTCACGGCGTCCAGACCGGGCAGCGGCTGGGACTGCTGTGGGGCATGGCGCTGGGTGCGGCGGGGTACACCTCGCAGGCGGATATCAGTCCGGCGATGTTCTGGGCCGTGGCGCTGCTGTTCGCCGGGACCGTGGCGGTGGGCACGCTCGGCGGGGCCTGGCGGATCTCCTGGACGCTGACCGAGCGTCTGGCCACCCTGGATCCCCTGCGCGGCTCCGTGGCCGCCACCACCTCCGCCGTGCTGCTGTTCTTCGGCTCAATCCTGTTGCACGTGCCGATCTCCTCGACCCACACGACCGTGGCCGGCATCGTGGGCGCCGGTCAGGACCAGAGCTTCTCCTCGGTGCGCTGGGGCCAGGTGGCGCGCGTGATCGGCTGGTGGATCGTGTCCCCCATGCTGTGCGTGGCGGCGAGCTTCATCCTGACCGTCGGGGTGCTGTCCCTGGTCTGAGCCGGCCCCTCCCAGGTGGGAAGTGGCCCCGAGGCGCTGGCCCGGAGGCGCCCGCCGTCGCCGCCGCTCACGGGTGGGAAGTGGCCCCGAGGCGCCCGCCGTCGCCGCGCTCCCG
>JAUNTT010000021.1 GCA_030538555.1 Micrococcus sp. | reverse complement strand
GGTGTGGGTCAGGTGCCGGACCCGGTGCGGGTCAGGTGCCGAACCAGCCGGCCTCGGCCAGCAGCGGGTAGGCGATGAACCCGACGGCGTCGAGCAGGAAGTGCGCGATGACCAACGGCATCACCCGCTGATAGCGCAGGTAGACGAGCACGAACACCACGCCCATCAGCGCATTGCCGATGCCCGGCCCCACGCCCTGGTACAGGTGGTAGGCGGCGCGCAGCACGGCCAGCGCCACCACCACGGTCAGCACCCGGGTCGGCAGGTAGGCACCCGTCCGGGAGCGCCGCGGCGCCGCGAGCACCGGCTGCACGGCTCGGGACAGAACGGCGGAGCGCAGCTGCTGCAGGTAGCCCAGTCGGTCCACCAGCCAGGCCACCACGATGACCTCCTCGAGCAGGGCATGGCGCAGTGCGGAGAGCAGCAGCACCGGGACGGCGTACCAGGTGTCATCGAGGGCGTTGGCCTGCAGCGCGGTGGTCAGCCCGAGGGCGCGGCCTCCCGCGTAGACCGCGAGCGTGCCCAGCCCCATGGCCAGGAACAGCAGCGCACCCCAGCCGAAATCCTGCAGCGGCCGCCGGAAGTCCAGGCCGAAGGTGCGGAACGGGTGCCGGCCGCGCAGCCACACGAGGTGCAACACGAGCGCCACCGGCACCAAGGCGAAGCCGATGCCCAGCAACTGATAGATCAGGTCGAAGACCCACCGCTGGTTCAGCACCGGGTTGAGCACAGTGGTCTGATCGCGCAGGGGTGCCTGCGTGGCTTTGTCGATCAGCTGCACCACGGCATAGACCGCCGAGCGCCCCAGGGAGAGCGCCAGCACGATCGCGATCTCCCACCGGACCACGCGCGCACTGGGCGCTGGCAGGGCCAGCCGCGCGCTGCCGGCTGCACGACCACTCGTACTGCCGGCTGCGCTACCACTCTTACCGCCGGCCGCATCGGCCGAGCTAGCACCGGGGCTGACGGGGGCGGGTGTCGCGTTCACGAGCGACAGTGTAGGACCTCGCGCTCACCGTCAACCCGACGCACACACGCAACTCATTGCTCACAGATCGCCTAGCCTGGCACCATAGCGTCCACTCCCACCCGTGAGGAGCTCGACCTCGTCGCCGAGGTCGCCCACGGCTTGCGCAGTCACGTCCCGGCCGCGACCGCCGAGCGCTTAGCGGCCGGGCGGTGGGAGAACGCGCGCGTCGAGGAGTCCGGGCAGTTCCACCGCGTCCTGATTCTCGACGACGTCGCCGTGCTGCGCATGACCCGCGCGGCCGAGGCGGGCGCGGCTACCGGCACCGGCTTCGCCCCCGGCGGCTCGCCCGCCGAGCACCTGCCCCGGCGCATGGCGTTCCTCGATGCACTCGCCGCGAGCCCGCTGGGCATCGCCGTGCCCGCCCCGCTCTCCCGAGTCTGGTCCGTGCACGACGACGGCGTCCCCGTGCGCGCCGCGGTCTTGCAGCCCTATCTGCCGGGTCAGCCCCATCCCCCGCACGAGGGCGATCCCGCCGTGCTGCGGGCCATCATCGAGGACCTCGATCGCGTCGACGTGTCCGACCCGGCGATCGCCGAGCACCTCGGTGAGCCCTTCGCCTTCCGCGGCCCCTGGACGCCACACCGGGTCGCCGCCGTCGCGCGGCTGGGCGAAGTCCTCACGACCGAGGAGCGCGCCCTGCTGCCCGCCGACTGGCCCGCTACAGTCGAGGCCATCACCGCCGCCGTCACGCGCTGGCATGACGATCCCCCGGTGCGCCCTCAGCTGGTCCACGGCGATCTCGCCGGACATAACATGCGCTGGTCACCGCGGCCCGGCGCGGCCCCGGACGAGGTGCACTGGGAGCTGCACGGGATCCTGGACTGGGACCTCGCCCACGCCGGTGACCCGGCCCGCAACGTCGCCTATCTGGGCGTGTGGCACGGCCCGCAGCGGATCGAGGCGGTCGCGCGGAACGAGGCCGAGGCCGCCCGCGCGCACGTGTGGCTGGGAGCGGCGGCCCTGGACTCGCTCGACGACGCCCGGCACCGCCGCAGCGCCACGGCGGCGCCCGTGCGCTTCACGAAGTTGCTGCGCAAGATCGTGCCGCGCATCGCGGCAGCAGCTCAGGCGCTGCCCCGCGCGGCCGGCGCCTGAGCGGCGCCTGAGCGCCTGCGCTACTGCAAGCGCCTGACGCCAGCCGAGCCCAGCGCCAAAACCACTCCCCGCCGACGGGCCTCAGCCCTGCACGGACTCGCGCGCGGCGACGAAGGCGGCCACGGCGTTCTCCACGTCCTCGCTCGAGTGCGCGGCGGAGAGCTGCACGCGAATGCGGGCCTCGCCCTTCGGCACCACGGGGTAGGAGAACGCGGTCACGTAGACACCCTGGTCCAGCATGGCGTCGGCCATGCGGGCTGCGAGGGCGGCGTCGCCGAACATCACGGGGATGATGGCGTGCTCGCCCTCGAGCAGCTCGAAGCCTTCCTCGCTCATGCGCTGCCGGAACTGCGCGGCGTTGGCGAAGAGCTTCTCGCGCAGATCTGCCGAGTTCTCGAGCAGTTCGAGAGCGGTGATGGTGGCCTCCACGATGGCCGGGGCCAGCGAGTTGGAGAACAGGTAGGGCCGGCCGCGCTGGCGCAGCACGTCCACAATCTCCTGCCGGCCGGCCACGTAGCCGCCGGAGGCTCCGCCGAGGGCCTTGCCGAAGGTGCCGGTGTAGATGTCCACGCGGTCGGAGACCCCGGCGTGCTCGGGAGTGCCGGCGCCGGTGTCGCCCATGAAGCCCACGGCGTGCGAGTCGTCCACCATGACGAGCGCACCGAACTCCTCGGCCAGATCGCAGATCTCCGCGAGCGGGGCGAGGTAGCCATCCATCGAGAACACACCGTCGGTGACGATGACGGTCCGGCGGGCCCCGGCGCCGTCGTTGAGCTCCTTGGTCGCCTCGAGCTGGGTGCGCAGATCGGCCATGTCCCGGTTGGCGTAGCGGAAACGATGCGCCTTGGACAGGCGCACACCGTCGATGATCGAGGCGTGGTTCAGCGCATCGGAGATGATGGCGTCCTCGCGGCCGAACAGCGGTTCAAAGATCGCGCCGTTGGCGTCGAAGCAACTCGAGAACAGGATGGTGTCCTCGGTGCCGAGGAACGCGGAGAGCCGACGCTCGAGCTCCACGTGGCGGTCCTGCGTGCCACAGATGAAGCGCACAGACGCCATGCCGAAGCCGCGCTCATCCAGGGCCCGCTTGGCGGCGTCGATGAGCCGGGAGTCGTCGGCCAGGCCCAGGTAGTTGTTGGCGCAGAAGTTCAGCACCGGCTTCGCGGCCCCGTCCTCCGCCCCGGCCGCGGTCGCCTTCACGTGCGAGGACTGCGGCGTGGTGATGGCGCGCTCGTGCTTGTAGAGTCCGGCGTCGCGTAGCTCGTCGAGTTCGGCGCGCAGCTGGTCCTTGAGTCCGTACATCAGAGGTTCCTCCAGTCGAGAACGATCTTGCCGGTGGCTCCGGCGCGGGCGGCGTCGAATCCCTGCTGCCAGTCTGGCGCGGGGATCACATCGGTGACCACCGACTCCACGCGGGCGCGCAGGTCGTCGTTGGTCTGCAGCATGGCGGCCATGGCGTACCAGGTCTCGAACATCTCACGGCCGTAGATGCCCTTGATGGTGAGCATGTGAGTCACCACGGACTGCCAGTCGATGGCGATCTCCTCGGCGGGCAGGCCGAGCAGGGCGATCTTGCCGCCGTGGTTCATGTTCTGCACCATCTCCTGCAGGGCGCTGGCCCGGCCGGACATCTCGAGGCCCACATCGAAACCCTCGTCGAGTCCCAGCGCGGCCTGACCGTCGCGGATCCGGGTGGCGGAGACATTGATCGCGGCGTCGGCGCCCATCTGCTCGGCCAGTCGCAGGCGCTGCTCGGAGACGTCGGTGATGGCGATGTAGCGGGCGCCGGCGTGGCGGGCGATCGGAATCGCCATGAGCCCGATGGGCCCGGCACCCGTGATCAGCACGTCCTCCCCCACCAGCGGGAAGGACAGCGCGGTGTGCACGGCGTTGCCCAGCGGATCGAAGAGCGCGCCGAGCTCGGCGGAGATGTGCTCGCCCTTGTGGACCCACACATTGGCCTCGGGGATCACCACGTACTCGGCGAACGCGCCGTCGCGCTGCACTCCCACGGACACGGTGTTAATGCACATCTGGCGGCGGCCGGCGCGGCAATTGCGGCACATCCCGCACACCACGTGACCCTCGCCGGAGACACGCTGGCCCACCTGGACGTGGGTGACCAGGTCCCCGACGTCGACCACCTCGCCATAGAACTCGTGGCCAGGAATCATGGGGGCCTTGATCATGGCCTGGGCGGCGGCGTCGTAGGACTCGATGTGCAGATCGGTCCCGCAGATCCCGGTGGTGAACACGCGGATCTTGACGTCGTGCGCACCGCATTCGGGCTCGGGGCGCTCGGTGAATTCGAAACCCGCGTGGGGGCCGGACTTGAACAGGGCTTTCACAACAGTGCCTTCACAGTGGTGGGTGTTCCTCTCGAGGGCGGACCCGCGGCGGCGCGGGAGGGGGTTGCCACCTGCGACTGTAGTCGCAGTCACACCGCGCTGTCAGACTCGCGGTCTCAACGCAGCACGAGGCGCTCGAGCTGCCGGCTGGCGCCCTCCAACGGCCCGCGCCGCCACGCTCCGGGCAGCGGTAGGGCTCGCCACGCCAGGGGCAGCACGACGACGCCGGCAATCAGCACGGCGAGCACGAGCCAGGAGTCGTCGCGCCCGGGCTGCATCCGCCACAGCTCAGCGGGCTGGTGGATGACCCACCCGAGGAACGCCTGGTGGGCGACATACAGGGTCAGGCTCATCTGACCGGCCCACGCCGCAACCCGCCACCCGTGGCCGCCCCGGGTGCTCACGAGCACCGCGATCCCGGCGGCCACGGTCACCGCCAGCGCGGCGTTGAACACCACCTCGGTGGCACTGCCCTGATAGGGCACCAGGAACGACGCCGAACCGGCCCGGACCGCCACGAAGATCGCCGCCGCCACCGCGACGCCGAGCGCGGCGAGCACCCCAGACGGCCCGCATCACCGCGGACACCAGCGCGAGCGCCCGGGCGACGTCGAGCCACGCGACGCGCGCGACGACCGTCGACGAGTGGTACATCAGCTGACGCCGAGGCGCTCCATGACGATCTCCCGGACGCGCCCGGCGTCGGCCTGGCCGCGGGTGGCCTTCATGACCGGGCCGATCAGCGCGCCGATGGCCTGCACCTTGCCGGCCTGGATCTTGGCGACCACATCGGGGTTCTCGGCGATTGCGGCGTCCACGGCCTCGGTCAGCGCGGAGTCGTCGGAGACGACGGCCAGGCCGCGGGCCTCGACGATTTGGCGGGGTGCACCCTCGCCGTCGGCCACGAAGCCGAGCACCTGCTTGGCGATCTTGTCATTGATGGTCTTCTCGGCGATCAGCGCCTCGACCTCGACGACGTCGGCCGGGGACACGCCGAGCTCGGCCACGGCCACCTCGCGCACATTGGCCAGGCGGGCGATCTCGCCCATCCACCACTTGCGGGCGGCCGGGGCGGAGGCGCCGGCCTGAACGGTGGCGACGATCTCGTCGAGCACGCCGGCGTTGACCACGTCGCGGAACTCCTCGTCCGAGTAGCCCCACTCGGCCTTGAGGCGCTTGTTGCGCACGGCGGGCAGCTCCGGCATCTCGGCGCGCACGCGCTCCACCCACTCGCGGTCCACGTGCACGGGCACGAGATCCGGCTCGGGGAAGTAGCGGTAGTCGTCGGCGTCGGACTTGGGCCGTCCCGAGGTGGTGGTGCGGGTGTCCTCGTGCCAGTGGCGGGTCTCCTGCACAATGGACTGCCCGGCGGCCAGCAGGGCGGCCTGGCGCTGGATCTCGTGCGTCACGGCGTGGGCGACGGCGCGCGTGGAGTTCACGTTCTTCGTCTCGGTGCGCGTGCCGAAGACCTCCGCGCCCTTGGGCATCAGGGAGACGTTGGCGTCGCAGCGGACATTGCCGCGCTCCATGCGGGCGTCCGAGATGTCCAGGGCCTTGACGATGTCCCGGATGGCGGTGACGTAGGCCCGCGCCAGCTCCGGGGCGCGCTCCCCCGCCCCCACGATCGGCTTCGTGACGATCTCGATCAGCGGCACGCCGGCGCGGTTGTAGTCGACCAGCGACGACGCCGCGCCCTGGATGCGGCCGGAGCCGCCCTGGTGGGTGAGCTTGCCGGCGTCGTCCTCGAGGTGGGCGCGCTCGATCTCCACGCGGAAGACCTCCCCGTCCTCGAGCTCGACGTCCAGGTAGCCGTCGAAGACGATCGGCTCGTCATACTGCGAGGTCTGAAAGTTCTTCGGAGTGTCCGGGTAGAAGTAGTTCTTCCGCGCGAACCGGCAGGACTCGGCGACCTGCGCGTTCAGGGCCAGGCCCAAGCGGATGGCGTACTCGACGACGTCGCGGTTCAGCACCGGCAGCACGCCCGGCAGACCGAGGTCCAGCGGGGTGACGTTGGTGTTCGGCTCATCGCCGAAGGCGTTGGGGGCCGAGGAGAAGATCTTGGTCTTCGTGTTCAGCTCCACGTGCACCTCGAAGCCCAGCACGGGATCGAAGCGCTGAATCGCCTCGGCGAAGTCCATGGTGGTGGCGGTGCTCACTGGGCGTCTCCTGCGGTGGTGGCGGACGGGGTGGACGGGGCTGCGTTCGGCGCGCTGGCGGCCGACCAGGCCGGGGCCGCGCCGGTCTCGGGTTCCGGGACCTGGGCCCACACGGGCCCGTCGGTGTGCTGCTCCACGAGGGCCTCGACGGCGGCACCCACCGCGTAGAGGCGGGCGTCCTCGCGAGCCGGGGCCAGCAGCTGCAGACCCCACGGCAGACCCTCCACGACGCCGCCGGGCACGGACATGCCGGGCACGCCGGCGAGATTGGCCGGGATGGTGGTGAAGTCGTTGAGATACATGGTGACCGGATCCTCGGTCTGCTCGCCGAACTCGAAGGCCATGCGCGGCGAGGACGGAGTCAGCAGCACGTCGACCTGCTCGAAAGCGGCTGCGAAGTCCTGCTGCACCAGGGTGCGGACCTTCTGCGCGGAGCCGTAGTAGGCGTCGTAGTACCCGGCGGAGAGGGCGTAGGTGCCCAGGATGATGCGGCGCTTGACCTCGGCGCCGAAGCCGGCGGCGCGCGTGGCACCCATGACCTGCTCGATGGTGCCGCCGGCGTGCGGCACCACGCGGTTGCCGTAGCGCACCCCGTCATAGCGGGCGAGGTTGGAGGACACCTCGGAGGGCATGATCAGGTAGTAAGCGCCCAGGGCCGCAGCGAAGTGCGGGCACGTCAGCTCCACGATCTCGGCCCCGGCCTCCCGCAGCTGCCCCACGCGCTCCTCGAAGGCCGCGCGCATACCCGGGTGGTAGCCGTCCATGCCGAGATCGGTGATCAGGCCGATCTTGACGCCCGCCAGGGAACCGGAGGCGGCGGCCGCACGCAAGTCGGCGACGTCGTCGGGCAGAGAGGTGGAGTCCTGCGGGTCGTGCCCGCCGATGATCTGCTGCAGCGCGGCGGCGTCGGCCACGGTGCGGGCCGCGGGGCCCACCTGGTCGAGGGAGGAGGCCATCGCGATGACGCCGTAGCGGGAGACCCCGCCGTAGGTGGGCTTCACGCCCACGGTCCCGGTGAACGCGGCGGGCTCACGGATCGAGCCGCCGGTGTCCGAGCCGAGCGCGAAGGGCGTCAGGAACCCGGACACGGCCGCGGCCGAGCCGCCGCCGGAGCCGCCAGGCACGCGGTCCAGGTCCCACGGGTTGCGGGTGATCCCGAAGGCGGAGTACTCGGTGGAGCCGCCCATCGCGAACTCGTCCATGTTGGTCTTGCCGAGAATCGGCAGCTTGGCCTCGCGCAGACGCTGCACCACGGTGGCGTCGTAGGGGCTCATCCAGCCGTCGAGCATCTTCGAGGCCGCCGTGGTGGGCTGACCGATCGTGACGATGTTGTCCTTGACGGCCACGGGCACTCCGGCCAGCGGGTGCAGGGCCTCGGCCTCAGCACCACCGGCGGCGCGGATCGCGTCCACCTCCGCGGCGACGGCGAGCGCCTCCTCGGCGTTGACGTGCAGGAAGGCACGCAGCCCGCGGTCGCTCTCGGCGTCGGAACGGACGTCGCCGTCGAGAGCGGCGATGCGGTCCAGGTGGGCCTGCACGAGTTCCACCGACGTGGTGGTGCCGGCGCGCAGGCGTTCGCCCATCTGCAGGGCGGTGAGGCGCACGAGCTGCTCGGCGCTCAGTTCGGCGTTGACCAGGTCAGCGTTGACGTCGATGCTCATGCGGGTCACTCTCCGTCCAGAATCGCGGGAACCTTGAACTGGCCGTCCTCGGCGTCCGGGGCCTGGTCGAGCGCCTGCTCCTGAGTGAGCATGCCGCGTGGCTCGTCATCGCGGAACACGTTGTGCAGGGCGATGGGGTGGGAGGTGGGCACGACGTCGGCCCCGGCGGCTTCGCGCACCTGGGAGACCGAGTCGAGGATCAGTCCGAGTTCCCCGGACATCACGTCCAGCTCCTGCTCACTCATCTGGATGTGGGCCAGGCGGGCAAGATGGGCCACCTGCTCCCGGGTGATCTCAGCCAAAGAAGACTCCTCGAGGCTCGTGCGCGGTCAGCCGGATCCGCAGGCGTGCGGGCACGCCGCACCGCAGGCTCCGTGCTGCTGTGGTTCTGCCCGCGAGTCTAGTGGTTGTGCTTCGCGAGCCTTAGCGCAGCTTCAGGCGGTAGACGATGAACGGGCCCTTCTCCTGCTCGGGCGGCAGGTCCGGGAGGATGTCTCGCAGCATCCAGTCCCGCTCAGGCACACGGACGAATCCGCGGCGTTCGTAGAGCCGGTGGGCATCGGTCATGGAGGTCATGGTGGTCAGCGCGATCGCTTCGTTGCCCTCGGCGCGGGCGCGCCGCTCTACCTCGTCCATGAGCGCGGCGGCCACGCCGCGGCGGTGGAAGTTGGGGTGCACGGCCAGCATGCGGAACTCGTACTCCCCGGCCACGGAAGTCTCGGCCATCGGGGTGCCGAAGGGGCTGAGCACCACGGACCCGGCCACATGGGTGCCGTTCTCGTCTCTCACCTCGGCCACCAGCACCTCGGCCTGCTCCGCGCGGGAGGCGACGTCGGCCAGGACATGCCGGTAGCCGTCGTCGGGGTCGATATGCCCGCCGTCCAAGTACGAGGCGAGGGTCAGCTCGGCCACCGCCTCGTGGTCCTCGGGGCGCAGCGGGCGCACGGTCACGGCGTTCATCGGCGGGCCGCCCGGAGCATGTTCGTGAGGCGGGCGCGGTCGGCGTCGTCTTTCACCACGAAGTCCTTGCGCCGCGTCCAGACGGTGGGCACGGCCTCGTGGGCGAGGCCGTCGCGGCGGGCGTGGAGGCTGCGGAGCACGGGCACGGCGTCCTTCTCGGTCCAGATGTTCACCCAGGACGCGGCGCGGCGCTGCTCCGGGTCCATATGCCGGATCAGCGCCAAGCAGTACTGGCAGCCGGGCCGCGAGAACACGACGACGCCGCCCGCCTCCACGTGCTCCTGGGCGCCGGCCATGGGGCGACTGGACACGCGCAGCTGCGGCAGGTGGCGCCACACCATCCAGGCCATGGCCAGTCCGGCGGCGAGCACGATCACGTCCCGGCGCAGCGTGCCCAGCACGAGGAACATGACCCCGGCCGCGCCGAACATCACGGGCCAGAACCAGGGGTCTCCGACGAGTCGCCTCATGCGCTCTCCTCCTGCGTGCACCGGTTCAGGTAGGCCGACAGGACCATTCGCAGGTCTCGCGGATCCTCCGCCTGGTCGGCGACGTCGCCGAAGGCGACGAACCCCCGGAACGTGAGGAGCAGCGCCCGGGCCGAGGGCCCTCCCTCGGCCCGAGGAGGAACCCCCAGGTCCTCCAAGAGGCCATCGAGCGCCGTCACCATGCCCTGCTCCAGTTCGAGGAGGGCATTCCTCGCCGGCGAGGGCTCGTCCAGACTCCGCCACAGGATTGCGAACCACGGGTGTCGGGCGTGGAACCGCAGCAGCGGTGCGGTCACCGCCGCCACGTGCGCGTCCCACGCCGAATCCGGCAGGCCCTCGTCCGCCACGGAGCGGATGGCCTCGCGACTGTCCTCATGGACGGTTCGCAGGGCGGTCGCCGCGCGCCCGAGCAGCGCTTCGGCGATCTCCTCCTTGTTGCCGAAGTACTGATAGAGGCTTCCCGGCGAGATCCCCGCCTCCTGGGCCACACGGTTCGTGGTCGTCCTGCTCCAGCCGTGATCGGTGATCACGTGCTCCGCCGTGTCCAGGATGGCGGCGATGCGGGCGCGACCCCGCTCCTGCCGCTTCGTCATGTCGCCTCCCTGTCGTCGCCTTCCCCTCGCCCGGGAGCCTCTGTGCCCGCCGCCCCGGTCGTCGACTCTAGTCGCTTGAGATCGGACGGACGGCGAGGGCGGGATTCTCAGGAACGAGCGGCCCGGATCCGTCCAGCACGTCCTCGACCGCCGCCACCACCCGCGCGGGGCGGTCGATCTGGATGAAGGAGTAGGCCCCCTCCACCTGCGCGAACGTTGCACGGCGCCCCATGGCTTCCGCCAGCCTCCGTGCGTCCTCGACCGGGAAAAGCCTGTCCTCGGAGGACCACAGGAAGAAGGTCGAGACCTCGGTCTCCGGCAGAAGGGCGGCCGTGGCCCGGGTGATGCCGGGATCGATCGCCTGGAGAAGTCGCGCCAGATCGCGTCGGATCCTCGGGTCCCTGAGCGGGTCGATCGTCTCCCGGAGGAGCTGCGGTGTGAGCCCTCGGCGCGTAAGCCACCCGAACGCGATGGGCAGGCGCCGGACCACGCCGACCTCCAGGGCCCAGCGCACGGCCAGCATGGCGCCCGGTACGTGGGCCGCCGCCTGGAGGTACCGCAAGGACAGCGGGAGGAAGTTCTCGTAAAGGTCACACGGCAGCAGGAGTGCCGCTCGGATCCCGCCGGGGTGCCGGCAGAGCATCTCCTGAGCCACGACGCCCCCGGTGTCGCTGGCGACGAGCACGTACCCCTCCGGGCACAGCCGGGCGAGAACGGGCGCCAATGCCGCGGCGATGCCCGGGATGGACAGGTCGGCGTCCGGGTTCGCAGGCCGTCGATGCGCCCCCATGGGCAGGTCCAGCAACACGCATCGCGCACGCTGCGTCAGGTCCTGCACGACCTCGTCCCACACCGTCGAATTCGTCATCAGCCCGTGGAGGAAGACGACGGACGGCCCGTGTCCCTCCTCGCGGACGTTGAGCACCCCGATGTCGCTCTCCACCGTGGACGTCTTCATGTCATTCATCCCCTTCTCCCTCTCCTCCGGCTTCCTTCCCTGGATGTGAGCCACCACCACCGGCACGCGACTGTGGGTCAAGGTCGTGCACGTCGTCCAGCAACCCCCCGAGCACCTGTCGGATCGACGTCGAGAGCACCCGTGCGGCCACGGGCTCGAGCAGCCCCGCCATGCTCGGGATCCCGAAGTCGAACGCACACGAGAAGTACACCCGCGAGGTCTGGGCCCCGGAGACCACCGCCCACCAGCCCTCGAAGACGTCGAAGTCGCCGTCCACGAGGCGGAACTCGAGTGTGAGCCGGTCCACATCCACCGAGTCCCGCTCCACCCATGTCAGCAACCCCTGACGGAAGCTCACTTCCCACTCACTCTCGGCGGCGACGCCGGCCTGACGCGTCCGCACCGACCGGATCACGTCGGAGTGGAGTGGAAACGTCTCGAAGTCCCGGATCCTCGACAGCGCTTCCGAAGCCGCGGTCGACGTCTCTACGCTCAGTTCCACCCGTTTCATGGTCAGACCCCCTCCTCGACGGGCATCTCGTCGAGGACCACCGCGAGCGCCCGCCCCACAGACTCAACCTGCTCCTGGCTGAAGTACGCGGACGGCGTCAGGCGGATGACGGACCCCGCGTTCAACGAGTGGTTCACGAGGATCCCCTGGTCCATCAGCCCAATCATGATCTGCCCGGCCAGCCCCTCGTCGTGGCATTCGATGCCCCACAGGCAGCCCCGTCCACGAACGGCCCGCACGACATCGGGTCGGCGTTGGGAGGCCGCCCGCAGCTGAGGACCGAGGAGGGAGCCGACACGCGCCGCACGACCGTCGAGGGCCTCATCGTGGAGCACCTCGACGGTCGCGATCGCGGCCCGCATCGCTAGGGCGTTGCACGCATAGGTGGATGTGTGGAGCAACGGGTCGGTGTCGAAAGGAGTGTACACCTCCTCGGTCGTGACCATGGCCGCGACGGGGATCAGTCCCCCGGAGAGGATCTTGCCGGTGAGGAGGATGTCGGGGCGGCAATCCGGATCGGTTTCGTGCGCCCACATGACGCCCGTCCTCCCGAGCCCCGTCTGGATCTCATCCACGACGAGCAACGACTCACGTCGCCTGCAAAGGTCGGAGAGCCTTCCCAGGAACCCCTCGGGTGGGAAGAGGACACCCGCCTCTCCCAGGACCGGCTCCACGAATACCGCCGCCGGGCCACGGGACTCGAGTGCGTGCGAGACCGATGCCACGTCGCCGAAGGGCACCTGATGGACGTCCGGCAGCAAGGGACGAAACGGCTCCTGGTACATCGGGTTCGCCGTCAAGCTGAGGGCGCCCATCGTCTTGCCGTGGAAGCCGCCCTCCATCACGACCACGTGTCGAACGCCGTGGGCCCGAGTGAGCTTCAACGCCGCCTCCGTTGCCTCTGCACCGGAGTTGACGAAGTGGACCTTGGTCAGGTCCCTGCGTGCGAACGTGGAGACGAGCGCCGACGCGGCCTGCGGCGCCAACCAGTCGCCGAGCACCCGGCTGGAGATCCCGCCCTTCGTCAGCTGATCCGCGACGGCCGCCACGACACGCGGATGGAGCGCCCCGAGGAACTGGACCCCGTAGCCGGCGAGGTTCAGCATCACCCTACCGTCGTCGGCTCGCACCTCGGCACCGGTCGACCCGACCTCGTAGGCGTCGCCCAACATGGCGTCCAGCCGGGCGCGGGCGCGGCTGAGGTGGCGGCGGCTCCACTCTCGCACTCGATCGTGCATGTAGTCCTGCGTCGCGGTCATGCCTCGGCCGCCCGGTATCGAATCTCACGGGCCGGTGGGTGGAACTGCAGCCCGCTCAGGGACTCGCGCAGCCGACTGATCATTGACGTCCCGATGAACTGGGTGCCGCACATGCACTGGGGGGCTTCGGCCGCGACCGTCGACAAGACCACCTCGACCGCGGCACGCAGTGACAAGATCTCGTCCTGCAGCCGGTGCGGGTCCTGTCCGGCGTCTTCCATCCGCGCGGCGAAGGCGACCACGGACAGTTCGCATCCTTCGACCGCCGAACTCAATCGCCGTGCGCGGGACCAGCTGCCTCCACGTTCACAGCCGCCCTCCACAAGCTCGGAGGTGAGACGCCGTGCCATGCCGAGGTAGGCCGACATGATCATCAGGAGGAACCAGTTCATGCCCACCACTTGAAGCACCGCCGCTTCGGCGGCCATCGCCTTGTCAGGACGGACAAGCTGGGTGTCCTTCACGATCACGTCCTGGAGGACGACCGCATCGCTCTGGGCCCCCTCGAGGACGTGATTCGACCACAGCCGCTCCACAGAGATGCCCTCAGTGCCCGCCGGGATGATGGCGACGGCGTACCCGCCATGCTCGTCGTCCTCGAGCCACACGCTCGCAGTGAGCAGATCCATGGAACGGCTGAGAGAACAGGGACGCTTCACCCCGTTGACGGCCCAGGCCTCACCCCGGCGCACAGCGGTCATCGATGGGCGTGTCAGGGTGGATCCGAGGCCCAACTCGGCGAATCCGCTGGAGACGAACAGTCCCTGGTCTGCGACCGAGATCAGCAGCTCCCCCATCGTCCCCGCGCCGTGCCTCCATGCCGCCGCCAGCCCAGCAATCGAGAAGTTGTGCATCACGACACCGATGGCAGCCGAGGGCGCCGTTGACCCAAGCTCACCGAGGAGGCGGACGGCCTCCGAGGCTGACCAGCCGAGACCGCCTAGCTCGGTGGGGACGAGTGCCCCACACAGTCCCGCCTCGCGATAATCCTCGAGCACGCGTTCCGCCTGTCGCTCCGCCTCCTCGAGCCCGCGGGCACGGACATCCTGGATGAAAGTGTTCACTTGCGTCTCCTTCGTACCGGTCCGGCAGCCTGGTCGGTCCAATGCCGTTCGTCGACCTGCACGGCCTGCAGCCGCGTCGTGGTGAGCGCCGGATAGTTGGCCTCACCGAAGGCCCCTCCAGACAGCCCTGTCCCGCCGTGAGTGGGCAGGACTTCGGAGAACCCGACATGGCTGCAGTTCACCTTGAGGATCCCGCCGTTGCGCAACGTCGCCAGCCAGCGGTCCGCCACGGCCTTCGATCCGGTCCACAGGGAATTGCGCAACCCGTGGCTGCCGTCGTCCACGTAGGCGGTCATCTCGCGCAGCACCTCCTTGTCAGGCCCGTCCCGCCAGACGAGTACGGGCAGCAGAGGGAAGAACGTCTCCTCGTCCAGGACGCGCAGGCGAGGCGCTTCGCCGGTGGACATGTCCACCCGGACAATGGTCGGCTCGATGAAGGCCCCCGCCGCGTCGGGCACGCCAGTGTGATCCAGCGTCCGCCCTCCCGCGACGCGGTGGGCCCCAGCCTCGAGCGCCTCGTCCAGCACCTCCCTGAACGTCACCGACTGGAGCACCGGCGATAGCATGGTGTCCGGCTGACTTGGAAGCCCGGGACGGAATGTCCTGGCCTCACGCACCAAGGCGTCGAGGAACGCGTCTGCGACCGTCGGGTGCACCACGATGCGCTTCGGGACCATGCAGATCTGTGCCGAACCCATGAAGCACTCGGCGGCCGCCGCCGCAGCCGCCGGGATGTCGGCGTCATGCCAGACCATAAGAGAGTCGTTGCCGGAGAGTTCCAGCACGGGCCGGATTCCCAGCTCCATGCAGCGCCGGCCCAGCTTCACCCCGCGTGAGGAGGCGCCGACGAAGAGGAGGCAGTCCACGCCATCCGGCGTGAGCCATCGGTCGAGGACGATTTGAGGGGTGGCGCAGACGACCGAGAGGGTCCCCAGCGGCGCCCCGACTGCTTCCAGCTGCGGATGGATTAACTCCTGCCAGATCCATGCCGTGGCCAACGGCCCGCTGCGTGGCGGCTTGACCATCACCGCATTGCCCGCGCCCAGGGCGGTCAGTCCGAGCAACGACGTGGACGCCGCGGCATTCTGGGCGGGAACTACCCCGACCAGGCCGGCGGGCCTGCGCCGGAGGGACACCGTGGTGCCGTCCACCGCATGGGTGGCCGATCCCATCGCGTCCGTGGCTCGCTCCGTGGCTGATGACGCCCCCTTGAGCACCCCGTCCAGCTCCCATTCTGCGAGTCTGCGGGGGTGGCCTTCCGCCACCAGCACTCTTACGATCTCCTCCCGGTGCGCCTGGAGCGACAAGCGCGCGCGGTCCAAGAACTCCTTGCGCGTCGCGACCGGTGCGGCTCCCCACTCTTTCGCCGCCCGGCGCCCTTCCCGCACAGCCTCGTCGACCACCGCAGGATCAGCTACAGCGGTCCGTCCGACCAGGGCTGCGTCCTCCGGCGTCGGCTCCGCCAGACCGCGGTCGAGCGCACGCTTACGTCGGATCCACGTGAAGGAGTCCGTGAGGAGGTCGTCGGCATGGATCGTGTGGAGGTACCGGGCAGAAAGCCTTCTCCGTCCCGCAATCAACGAGTCCATCGTCAGTGGAGACCCACCCGCCGCCTGTGTGCTCAGAGTGGAGGAGTCGGAGGTCTCAGCGCTCATGGCCATGGTCAGGCCCTCACATCCGGGTCGGTGGAGGTCGTCGGCCGCTCGAGAGCGTGGACGGTGAAGACGAGCGCCCTGTCCCCCTCCGTCAGCTCGGCGGAGAGAGCGGGCAGGTGTGCGAGACCCGACTCGGCTTCAAGTCGGGTGATGTCGGTGTCAGAGAAGAGGTCGCGGAACACGATGCGCGCACCGGGTGCCGCCGTCCGCCTGACGAGGGACATGAGCCTCAAGAGGTCGGGGTGGCTCATCCATCCCGACACGTCTGATAGCGAGAAGGCGTCGAAGGATGCCGGTGGACAGGACTCGAGGTGGTCATGGAGCGGCACAGTGAGGACCTCGAGCGCATCAAGGTTCTCGCGGACTGCCTCGTACTTTCCGGGCCGCATGTAGTAGGGGACGTTCTCGGGATCCGAGTAGCGTCCGGTGCACAGCAGCCCGAAGAGGTCGACATCTGTCGCGAGATGGTTCCGGAAGGTGCGGCGAAGGCCGGAGTCGATGAGCTCAGCGAGCTCCGTGGACGTGTCCACACGCTGGAAGTAGCTGGGGTCGTCGAGCAGGTGCCGAATGAGGTGCGGGCTGGCGAGAGCGGCGACGCCCCGCCTCCATCCCGAAGTCGACCACGCCGAATTGAAGTAGGCCGACTGCTCCGCCACGTCGTCGAAGGTGTGCAGACGGGAGAGCTGTCGTCCCCGCAGGGCCAGCACGAGGGGCGCGATCCAGGCGGCGTAGAACCGTTCGTGGGCGCCGCTGTACAGGACGCCTCGCTCGATCGCCCCGATGCTCTCATCCCAGAACGAGGAGGCCTCCGGACTGAGCCAATCTCTGATGCCCTCGTAGGTGTCACGTCGGCGCGGGTCGAGACCGGGCGTGAAGCCGATGAACTCGAGGAACCCCTCCCGAGAGAGCTCCCGCATGGCCGCGGCTTTGAGTTCCAGCAGATGGTTCTGCGCGGCATTCGCGTCCACCGACACGACCCGGGATGGTCCCGCCGAGAGCAGCGCAAGACTCCTGCAGCCGCTCCCCGTGACCGACAGCACTCGCGAGGACGAGCCGATCGCGAGGCCAGCGACCTCCGTGTGCGAGTCTTCATCGCTGGTGGAGTAGAGGACGGAGCCGGCGACAAGATCCCGGACATGCGCAGGTCGGTTCGAATACCCGCGGCGGCCACCCGGCCGCGGCGGGTTCCACAGACGAAGACCCCGCATCACTGCCCGCCCTCCAGGAGGTTCCTGACCCGGGCAGCGTAAACGTCACGGACGTCCTCCATCGTCGCCTCACCGGTGGCCAGGAGACCGAAGCACACCGACGTGAAGGCGCTGGCCACGGTCGAGGGGATCAGCATGACGCCCCGTCGGCGGAGCGCGTCTGCCGCATCGGGGGTGACAGCGAGGTTGGCCGCCTCGACGACGCAGCGCACGGACGACGCGATCTCCTCCACATTGGCGGAGGTGATCGCGTCCTGGACGGCGGCTGCAATGAGCACGTGCGCCTCGCCATCCATCCACTCCGTGGGCGCGCCCTCCTCTAGGGCCGGGTCCGGCAGGATCGTCCCGTGCTCGCTGAGGTGACCTTCGAGCCAGTCGACAGGGAGGCCACCGTCGTCACGTACAAGCCGATATGCGTCGCACACCGTCACCACGCTGAACCGGGGTCGGTCGGCAAGAATCCGTGCGGCCGTTCCGCCCACACTGCCGACTCCCTGGACGGAGACGCGGACTCGGTCCAGGTCCTTCGTCATCGACGCGGGCAGGCATTCGAGGGCGATCACAACGGCCTCACCGGCGAGCCGCCCGGAGAACTCGGAGCTGAGGAGGTCCTTCAACCGGGCGGCCGGAGCAGTCACCACCACTCCGTGCTCACGAACGATCTTCAGAGTGTTCTGCACCGGTTCGAACTGCGTGCGGTCGTAAAGTTCCCGCACCTCGTCGCTCGTCACACCGATGTCCTCGCCCAGGAGAAGACCGGCCTTCAGATACGGGCCCAGGACGGCGGCGAGGTCATCGAGCATGACCTCGAACGTGCTCCCGAGTACCGGATCGACGACCACCTTGGCCCCGCCGGCCAGGACTCCGAAGAGCGCGAGCTTGGCGGTCATCGCCTCGGCCAGGTCATGTGCCTCGATCGACGACCCTCCGACACGCACGCGGAGACCTCCGATGGCGATCCCGGTCTGCACTGTGTCGACGACGATGTGCACGGTGCACGTCTCCATCGAGACTGTCCATGAACCTCGGCGAAGGTCTCCATCGAACCCAGCCTCGACGCCACCGACGAATACTGACGATTCCCTCATGTGTTCCCCTCCACTATCGGGTCGGACCCTGGTCGGCCGAGTCCGCTAATGCGAGTATAGACTCGCAAATGCGAGCGCGCCAGGTCATGACGTCCGTAGCCTCTCGCTCCGTCCGCTCCGAACAGGAAGGCAACTCGTGGACCGCAAGGACGGCGCTGGACACCATGACGGGGACGTCGGATGTCACGACGACCGACGCCTGCTGGTCGCGCTTGGATGCGGGCTGTTGACCTTCGGATTGGACATCACGCTGTTTAACACTGCGCTGCCGGCCGCAGCGGAGGTGCTCCGAGCGACGCCCGGACAGGTGCAGTGGTTCGTGGGTTCGTACACGCTTGCCATCTCAGCCACTCTCCCGGTGGCCGGCATCGTCGGCGACCGAGGGCGGGCCCGGCGGGCCTTGTTGGCGGCCTGCTCGGCGTTCGTCCTCGTGAACTCTGCCTTCGTCCTCGTCACGGATGCCACGGCGTTCATCGTCCTCCGCCTGGCCCAAGGAGTGGCCTCAGCTTTCATCCTCACGCTCTCCACCGCACTGATCGCCCGCACGTTCAGTGGTCCGCGCCGGACACGAGCGCTTTACATTGCGGCGCTCATGCCGACAGTGGGCATCCCTCTCGGACCGTTGCTCGGCGCCCTCGTCGCCGAGACCATGGGGGCGCTCTCCGTGTTCCTCGTCAACGTGCCGTTCGTCATTGCGGCGATGGCTGGGAAGTCCGCGGGCGTGACGGCACGGATCCGCGGTGCCGGGTGGGCGGCGTCGGGGGTCGTCTCGGTCATGCGGCGGTAGATCCTTTCGGCGTGCGACCGCTTGAGCCGCGCAGCATGTCGCGGACCCGCTGGCGGGTGTCCTCGTCCTTGACCACGAAGGCCTGGCGTCGGCTGAGCACGGTGGGCACGGTCTCGTCCGGGCGGGTGGCGGAGGCGCGGCCGGTGCGGCGCTCGTGCACCTCGCGGACCAGGGCGGTGGCGTCCTCGGTGGCCCACACATTGACCCAGTAGAGCTGCTCGCGTTCCTCGCGGCTGAGGAAGCGCAGCAGGCGGCGGCAGTGCGGGCAGCCGGGGCGCCAGAACATGACCACTCCCCCGGCCTCCACGTGCGCGCGGGCTCCTGAGGCGGGCTGGGAGCGCACGCGCGTAGCGGGCAGATAGGTGGCGCTGAAGGCGATGATGAGCACGCCGGCGGCCAGGGACAGCATGTCCGCGCGCACGGCGCCGAGCACCAGGACGCTGAGGCCGATGACCACCATGGCCGCTGGCATGAGCCAGGGGTTGCTGAGCAGGCGCATCAGTTCGTCAGTCCTCGCAGGTCGTGGAGCAGCTCGGGGTCGAAGTCGCCGGCGAGCATCCATGAGGGGTGGTCGGTGCCATCGGGATGCGTGGGTCGTTCGATGCGCACCCCGGCCTCCTCGGCGATCAACGCGCCGGCCGCCCAATCGTACTCGTGGGTGCCGAACTCGGCGTAGGCGTCCAGGGTGCCATCGGCCACCATGCACAGGTCCAGGGCGGCCGAGCCGATGCGGCGGACATCCCCGAAGTCGGCCATGAGCGCGCCGAGCACCTCGAGCTGCCGGGCCCGCCGGTCCGGGTCGTAGCCGAAACCCGTGGCTAAGAGCTTGCCGGAGCGTTCGGCGACGGGGCCGTGCAGGCGCACCGGTGCGCCGGCGTCGTCCAGGTCCGCTCCGGCCGCGCCGGAGTCCACCGTGGTGAAGGCGCCGTGACCGCGGCGGGCGTACCAGCTGCGGCCGAGAGCGGGGGCGACGACGGCGCCCGCCCACCAGACCGGCTCCGCGTTGTCGCCGTCGCCGCCAGCACCCGCGCCGCCCTCCCCCGCGGCCGGGCCCATCACGGCCACGGAGCAGGCGAACTGCGGGATGCCGCGCACAAAGTTGGTGGTCCCATCCAGGGGGTCGATGGACCAGCGGTAGCCGCTGGGCCGCTCCGGGACGGTCTTGCCGTGCTCCTCGCCGGTGATCTCATCGTGCGGGCGGTAGGCACGCAGGACGGCGCGGACGGCGTCTTCGGCGCGGCGGTCATAGTCGGTCACCCAGTCGGAGCCCGAGGACTTGGTCTCCGCGCCCAGTTGGTCCCTCGACGCCGGCACTCCCGGGTGATGGGAACGCCAGCGCTCGGCCAGCACCTCGGCTCCGGCCCGGGCGGCCGCGCGGGCCACGGCGAGCAGTCCAGCACTACTCATGCCACGCCCTCCGGCGCGGGCTCACCGGACGCGGGCTCTTCCGTCTCGGACTTGCCCGACTCGTCCGGCACACCGGTCCCGACGGCGTCCGGGCCCCCGGCCAGCAGCGCCTGGAAGCCCGCCTCGTCCAGGACGGGCACGCCCAGGGACTCGGCCTTGTCCAGCTTGGATCCGGCGTTCTCCCCGGCCACGAGGAAGCGGGTCTTCTTCGAGACGGACCCCGACGCCTTGCCGCCTCGCACCAGGATGGCCTCCTTGGCGGAGTCGCGGCTGAAGTGCTCGAGCGAGCCGGTGACCACCACGGTGATGCCCTCCAGGGTGCGCGCCACGGATTCGTCGCGCTCGTCCTTCATCACCACGCCGGCGGCCGCCCACGCGTCCACGATCGCCCGCTGCCCGGGCACGGCGAACCACTCGATGACCGCCTCGGCAATGATGGGCCCCACGCCGTCGGCCTCGGCCAGGCGTTCGGCGTCGCCGGCCTCGGCAACCTCCCCCAAGGCCTCCATCGAGCCGAACGCGGTGGCCAGGGAGCGGGCCGCCGTCGGGCCCACGTGCCGGATGGACAGGGCGACCAGCACGCGCCACAGCGGCTGCGCCTTGGCCTTCTCCAGCTCGTCAAACAGGCGCAGCGTGTTGGCGCTCGGCGCAGGCGGCTTGGCTTTCGTGCCCTGCGTGAAGAACGCGCGCTTGAGCTCCCACACGCCCGTGGGCACACTCGCCCCGTCCTTCCTCGCGCGCTTCTGCCGCCACACCATCACCTCGCCCAAAGACCGCTGCAGGTCCGTCAGCCCGTCCTCGCCACGCGGACCGGTGATGTCCTCGCTGGTGCCCGAGGCCAGGTCGAAGACCTGCGCCTCGGACGTGAGGACCCCCGCACCGGCCGGGGAAGGGTAGCCCTCGGTGCCCTCGGGCTGTTCGCCGGGACCGGAGGTGAGCCACACGGCGGCCTCCTGGCCCAGGGCCTCGATGTCGAAAGCTCCTCGTGAGGCCAGGTGCTCCACGCGTCCGGCGAGCTGCGCGGGGCAGCTCAGGGTGTTCGGGCAGCGCAGATCCACATCGGCCTCTTTGGCCGGCGCCAGAGCGGTGCCGCAGGAGGGGCACTCGCTGGGCATGACGAACTCGCGTAGCTCAAAGCCGTCCTCGGCGGCTCGATCCCGCAAGGCGAGCACGGGGCCCACCACCTCGGGGATGACGTCGCCGGCCTTGCGCAGCACCACCATGTCCCCGATGAGCACGCCCTTGGCCTTGACCACGTCCTGGTTGTGCAGGGTGGCCATGGACACGGTGGACCCGGCCACACTCACGGGTTCCATGACGGCGAACGGCGTGACGCGGCCGGTCCGTCCGACGGAGACCGCGACGTCCAGCAGGCGCGTGTGGACCTCTTCGGGCGGGTACTTGTAGGCCGCCGCCCAGCGGGGCACCCGTGAGGTGTGGCCGAGTGCGCGCTGATCGCGGAACGCGTCCACCTTGATGACCATGCCGTCGATCTCATGCACCAGCTCGTGCCGGCGCCGCCCGTACTCGGCGACGATGTCCTTGATCTCGGTGAGCGCGGCGTCGCTGTCCCCGGTGACGGTGCGCGTGTAGGGGCTGACGGGTAGGCCCCACGCGGCGAGTGCGTCATACGTGTCCGCCTGGCTGTGGGTCTGCAGCCCAGTCTGGGCGCCGATGCCGTGGACGAACATGGAGAGTCGACGCTGCGCGGTGACGGCCGGGTCCTTCTGCCGCAGCGAGCCCGCCGCGGAGTTGCGCGGATTGGCGAAGGGCGCCTGTCCGGCCTCCACGCGGGCGGCGTTGAGCGCCTCGAAGTCCTTCGAGGACATGAAGACCTCGCCGCGCACCTCGAGGGCCTCGGGGATGTCCGACCCGGTCAGCTCCTGGGGGATGTCCTCGATGGTGCGGACGTTGTGGGTGACGTCTTCGCCGGTGACGCCGTCTCCGCGGGTGGCGGCCCGAACCAGTCGCCCCCGCTCGTAGGTCAGGTTCACGGCCAGCCCGTCGATCTTGACCTCCACCAGCCACCGCAGCTCCCCCTCCGGACGGACGGTGCGCACGGCCGCGGCGGTGCGCTGGAACCACGTCTCCAATTCATCCTCGGAGAAGAGATCCTCGAGCGAGTACATCCGCGCGCCGTGCGTCACGGGTGCGAAGGCCGCGGACACCTCACCACCCACCTCGCTCGTCGGCGAGTCATTGGCCACGATCTCCGGGTGCAGCGCCTCGAGTTCCGCCAGCTCGCGGTAGAGCCGGTCATACTCGGCATCCGAGATCTCCGGGGAGTCGGACTGGTAGTACGCGGTCCGCGCCGCGCGCACCTGCTCCATCAGATCGAGATAGCGCTCGCGCACCGCCTGCGCCGGCGCATCATCGGTCTCGGGCACGACGACGCCGGTCGCCTCAGCGTGGGACGCCGCGGCGTCGTCGGGAGTATGGGAGGTGTCCTGGCTGTTCACGTCGCCAGCCTAGTTCCCCGCAGGCGCAACCCGCCCGGTGTCAGCCCACAGAGGTGCCGCTCAGTCGAAGGGGGTGGGCAGTTCATCGCACTGCTCACCCGGGACAAGCGCAAACGAATCGAGTCCCGTGCGGGTGTGCTTGCTCCCGCTGTCCTCGTAGTCCACTACGAGACCGCTGACCCGAGCGGGTCGAGTCGGATCTTCGGCGTGAACCACGAGTGCCACGTCCACAATGGAGTGCGGCGGGATTTCGAACGCCGCTGCTGGCTCGAACCGTTGCACGATCGTCGCAATCTCGTACGCAACTGACTCAGGGTCAGCCTCGAGCGAGCTACCGCCCACGTGCCACATGAAGATGCCCCCACCGTTCTCTGGTCGGACTTGTGCCAGTTCCTCGTCCACCACCACGTTCTCGGGGTTCTTCGCTCGCACTCGGCTGATCAGCATCGGTCTGTCCGTGCGGTTTTCGATGTAGTTACTGAGTCCGGCCTGTGGTGATGCGAAGTCCATGCAGGTGTACACCCGCGGATGTTCGGGATCGTCGTCACCTGTGACTAATGGGCCGGAGTTACCACCCACCTGCGCGCACGCAGTCAAAAACAGCAGTGTTGCGCCGACGAGACTCCCGCGTCGCCTCACCGCGGGGCCACCTTCGTGCTCCCCGGTGTCGGTGAAGAGGGCATTCCGCGACTGCCGCACACCCGCGCGCTCGGCGCCGCGTGAGGCCGTCCACTCCATGTGTGTGGACGTCCCGACGGTGAGCATCGTGCAATCCTTCTCATGTGTGGCCTTTCTCCGATGCTGGGCCTGCGCCGCCGCCTCAAGCCTCGATAGCGACGACGTCAGGGACGTGAGTGGTGGACATGAACGGCTGCCTCCTCACCTCGCACACGCTTCGCCATGTGTCGTCAGTCAAATCCATCGGGCAGTTCGTGGCATTGCTCACCTGAAACGAAAGCGAATGAATCGAGCCCTGTTCGCGTGTGCTTTTGCCCGTTGTCCTCATAGTCCACGATCAAACCCCCGACCCGCGCTGGCTGGGACGGGTCATCGGCATGGACGACGAGCCCCAGGTCGACGATCGACCGCGGCGGGATCTGGAACCCCGACGCCGGCTCGAACCGCTGCTCGATTGTCGCGATCTCGTATTCGACCGACTCGGGGTCGGCCTCGAGCGAGCTACCTCCGACGCCCCACAAGAAAATACCACCACCTTCAGGAGGCCGCACCTGAGCTAGTTCCTCATCCACTGTGACATTCTCGGGATTTTTTGCTCTCACTCGGCTGATAATCATCGGACGGTCCGTAGGATTCTCCACGTACTGACTGAAGCCCACCTGCCGAGTAGCAAAGTCCAAGCACGAATAGACCCTAGGATGCTCGGGATCATCGTCGCCCGTCACTAGCGGCCCAGAGTTCCCACCGGACGACGAACAGGCACACAAAACTAAAATTCCCAGAATGGAAACACTACGTCGTAGCTTCACCTGCGAACCAACTTAATGCTCCCAGCAACCGAGTTGGTTGGCATTCCATGGCTTCCACACACTCGAGCATCACCGCTGCCGCCAGCATGTGAAGTTACCTTGATGGCATGGGAGTAGCCAGACTGCGCGGACAAGTCAAAACCAATGAAGCCTTTCATGCTGACGCCATTCGTCCAGGAGGTCGCTCGCTTCGTGTCAATAGTGCTGGCCGTGCCCTTGTACAACGGGCTACAGTTCCTACTCTTGATTGCGAAGTCGCCGGCGCCGCGTACGCTTCGTGCGCCACCCTCGAAATTGAGCGGCCGGACCGCATAATAGGGCTTTAATTCCTTACCAAGAGTCTCGTCAGTGCACGTGACTTTGTACTTAGCGTAGGAAACATAGGCCTCGTGCGCCATTGATCCCGTAGTCGACGTGGTGGTGGGGAAACTCAAAGTGACAGAACTGGTCGTTGTGGCCGTTCCGGATGCGGAGAATCCTCCATATTGCCCGGAGTAGGACATAGCAGTCCCGAGGGTTGATTTCGCACCCGAGGAGAAAGTGAACTTTTGAGAGCCGCCCACGTGACTCACTGCAGTGGTACCCACGCGCACCGTGCGATTGCGGTACCGTTGCACCTCTTGAGTTCGACACCCTGCAACGCGATAGACCACGGGAGGCACGGCTGCAACGGTCGACATCGGGGCGGCATCGGTACCTAAATCCACGTCAAGGTTCACAATCCCCGCAGGGTCGAGCGGATCGAGTCCAGGCGGGTCTTCTCGCGGAAGACCTGGTTCCGGGATGGTTTCCACCACATCACCCTCGGCGAGGTCCTCGCTCGTGGTGCCATCCGGGTAGATCGTCAGATCGCGAACAACAGGCTGATCCCCGAGGGCGGCAATCACGGACACATTCGCGTAGCCGGCCTCATCGAACGCCTGAGTCAACGCGGCAGGCTGGTCGATTCGAAGTTCAA
>JAUNTT010000020.1 GCA_030538555.1 Micrococcus sp. | reverse complement strand
ATGTCCCGACGTCGGGCGAGGTCTACGTCTCCGGTCAGCCGCTGAGCCAGCTGTCCTTGCCGCAGCGCGCACGGCTGCGGCGCCGTGGCGTGGGCTACGTGTTCCAGGACTTCAACCTGGTGGCCACCCTGACCGCCGTGGAGAACGTGGCGCTGCCCCTCGAACTGGACGGCACCTCGCCACGGGACGCGCGCCGGCAGGCCAAGGAGTCCCTGGAGCGCGTGGGCATCGGGGACCTGGGCGAGCGATTCATGGACCAGCTCTCGGGTGGACAGCAGCAGCGCGTCGCCATCGCCCGCGCCATCGTGGGGGAGCGCTCGCTGGTCCTGGCCGATGAGCCCACGGGAGCCCTGGACTCGGTCACCAGCGAGGAGATCATGGCCGTGCTGCGGGAGCAGGCGGACGCGGGGGCCGGTGTGGTGCTCGTGACGCACGAGGCACGGCATGCCGGATGGGCCGATCGCGTCGTGTTCCTGCGCGACGGCGCCCTGGTCCAGGAGACCTTTTCCGGTGACTCTCGGCGGGGCGGTGGGACGGCATGAGGGCGCTCAACGTCGACCCGTCTCGGGGATCGGCCGCGGGGTCGCGGCGCGTGGCCGCGACGATCGCCGGCCGGGATGCCTGGCGGTATCCGTGGCGCCTGGTGCTCATCATCCTGCTGATCGCCGTGCCCGTCGCGGGCATCAGCGCCGCGGGCACGCTGCAGGTGAGCTCTGACTCGAACCGGTCAGACTTCGTGCTGCAGACCCAGTATCAGGGCTTCGACGGTGTCCTGGAGCCGGATAGCGGCACCGAGTTCTCAGGCCGCGCCGCCTGGTCCGCGGCGGAGAACGAGGACATACTGCTGCCACACCCGGTGCGGCAGCACGTCGTTGTGGACCGGTGGTTCTTCGAGCAGGGCGATGTCACGGACGCCCAACGCGAACTCGCCCGATCCCTGTGGCGGCAGGCGGCGGATCGCCCCACGGAGCTTCCCGACGGCGTCACTGAACACCCCGTGACCACCGTGTTTGCGCCGGTGGCCACCGCGACGGGGCCGGAGATGATGACGGTGGTCATCCTGGACACCCACGATGACCGCTTCTTCGGAGACGGGCGCCTGCTGCAGTGGCGCACGGGAGGGCTTCCCGTGGCGGGCGACGGGGTGCTGGCCTCTCCCGAGGCGATCGAGCAGCTGGAGCGAGCGAATCGCGAGGCGACGTCGGACGGCGAGTCCGTGCTGCCCACCGATGCGATCACCTTCCCTCTGGGCGATGACGAGTCGGCCACGCAGCCGGTCACGGGCACCGTGGCCTCGCGTCTGGACACGCATGTCGATGTGGCCCGGTACCTGGGTCTGGAGTGGCTGAACCCGGCCTCGTTCGCCTCCTCGTCCGTCGGCGTCGTGGTGGTGGACAGCAATTCCCCGACGGCGGAGGCGATTCTCGCCGCCGGGGGTGCCGACATGGCCACGCAGCGGATCTATCTCAGCGGCCCGGTCCCGAGCGAGTACGTCGACATGGTCGCGTTCAGCCGCGCCGGCCAGAGCGCGGTCTTCCGCCCGGTGGCTGAGAATCTGGATCCCGAGGTGGAGGAGCTCTTCACGTCGGCCTCCTTCATGTATGCCGACGGGCAGCTCGAGACCATCCTGCGGCTCATCCCCGTCATGGTCCTGGGCGGCCTGGCCATGCTCGAGGTCGGTCTGCTGGCCGGGGCGGCCTTCGCCGTGGGCGCTCGGCGTAGTCGCCGCCTCTCCGGGCTGCTCTCCGTGGTGGGTGCGGAGTCACGCACCCTGTCCGGGATGATGCTGTGGCAGGGCTGGGTGTGCGGCGTGCTGGGAGCCCTGCTCGGTGCCGGGGTGGGTGTGTGGGCTGGTGTGCTGATTCACCTGCGGGCGGTGCAGCGTGGACTGCACGTTCCCGCCCTGGCCATTCCGTGGCTTGCGGTGGCGATGGCGGTGCTGTTGGGCATCGTGTGCTCCGTGGTGGCGGCGTGGATTCCGGCGCGAGCGATTGCCCGGCAGAACGCGTGGACGGCCCTGCGCTCTGCCTCGGCCCCGCACCGCGCCCCCCGTAGGGCCACGGCCCTGGTGGGAGCCAGCGTCCTCGTTCTCACGGTCGTGGTGCTAGCCGTGCTGGCGGTGCTGTTGCGGACCCGGCCCACGGTCAATGAGGTCGCCGTGTGGATGAGCGTCTACGGCATGGTCCTGGTCCTGGCGACCATGACCACCGTGATCGCCACACTCATGCTGGTCCCGATGATCATCCACCTCACGGCGCGCGCGGCGCGGCGGCTGCCGCTGAGCCTGCGTCTGGCGGCCCGGGACGCGGATCGAAACCGCGGCCGCACCGTGCCGGTGACGGTGGCCATGGTGGCCGCCACCAGCATCGGTGTTCTGATGCTCACGTTCACCGCGCTGACCATGCAGACGTTCGCTGCGCCGTCGTCGGGAGACGAGAACCGGGTTTACACCGTGTACGTCCCCTCTCCCGAGACCCGCAACGAGACGCTGGCCCAGGAGCGGGTGTACGACGACGAGGCGACGATGGAGGATCTCGCGCAGTTCACGGGCACGAAGCGTGAGGCCGAGGAGCTGGTGCGCCGCGCCATCGCCACCGTGCCCGGGGTGCAGCTCGAGGCACTCAGCGAGGTCATCACTCTGCATCCCTCCTGTGACACGACCACAGAGGCCGGCGCTGCCGAGTGTGTCAGCTACGCCTTGACCTATCCTCAGAGTTCGCAGTGCCACCTGCCCCTGCCGGCCGATCAGCACGTGCAACAACGCCAACGCACCCTCGGCCTCGCCATGGGAGAGGCGTCTGTGCATCAATCGCAGGCCTGTGCGTGGGGCATGGATCCCTTCAACTTCTTCGCGGCCGCGAACTATCAGTGGTCTCAGCCCCTGACCCTCGTGGACCCGGACCGGCCCGAGACGTGGCCGGAGGCATTCACCGCGAGCCCAGTGGCCCTCGAGGCTGCCCGCAACGGCCGCGCCGTGGTCTCCGATCCTGAACTCGTGGATGCCGAGGGCATGGTGACGCTCAGCGGGCTGAGCCATGACCTGACCACGGTGGCTGGCCTGGAGGACACCACCGCGGCGGAGGCTGCTGCCTTCGACGTCTCCACGGGCACCTATGACGAGTACTACATGGCCATGTTCGAGTCGGAGGACTATGGCGTTCCCACAGTCGAGCCGTTCGCGGGGACAACGCGCAACGTGCCGATGTGGGAGGCCTCCGAGGTGGCTCGCGTGCCGGCCGTGGTGGTGGCTGAAGAGGACCTGGCGGGGACGACGGCGTTGCTGCCGGTCAGTGTGCTCGAACAGGTGAGCGCGGACGCTCGGCCAGACACCCTGGCCCTGCGCTTCGCCGACACGCTGACGGAGCAGCAGCGCCGCGCCGTCAACGATGCCCTCGATGGCACATTCCTCTACCTCTACAACGACGGCATGGGCGATGTGGCGCCCGTGGGGGACCGCACCCTGTGGCTGGTGGCAGCGGGCTTGGTGCTCATGCTCGTCACGGTCAGCGGCATCACCACGGGCTTGGCGCTGACCGATGCCCGCCGCGACGCTCAGATCCTCGACGCGGTGGGGGCAGCACCGCAGACTCGGCGGACGCAGGCCGCGGTGCAGGCGGCGTTCGCGGCCGGCATCGGGGCCGTGATCGGCCTCGTGGTCGGGATCATTCCGCCGCTGAGCATGGCTGCGGTGATCACCGCACCCTGGGCGTGGGTGCCATGGCCGCAGCTGCTGACCATCCTGCTCCTGCCGTCACTGCTCGCCGCCGCCCTGGCCTGGCTGCTCGTGCGGGGCAGAATCCCGGCCCGCTCTCGGGGGGACTGAGAGGAGCGGTCAGCCCGCATAGAACGTGTCCGAACACCGTCGGGCCGTGACGTGACAGAGAAGGTGTCGGAATAGGCCGCTGAACTAGGCCTATTCCGACACCTTCTCTGCCACCTCAGCGGCTGCTTCTAGCTTGCGGCCACCTCGACGCCTTCCTCTGCCGCCCGCCGCTTCCCCGCTCCCAGCGCCGTGAGCAGGAACGCGTACTCCCACGCGGTGTCCTCCCAGGCCTGATAGCGCCCCGAACCGCCGCCGTGGCCGCCGTCCATCTCGGTGCGCAGCAGGATCGGGGTGCCGCCCTCGGCCAGGGGCGTCGCCCCATCACTCGTGACGGTGCGGCGCAGTTGCGCCACCCATTTCGCGGGTTCCACGCAGAGCACGCGGGTGTCATGCAGGCTGGTCACCGCGGCGATCGCGGGATAGGCCGTGGCCAACACGTTCTCATACGGGGTGTAACCCTGCATGCACGCGTAGACGTCCGCGTCGGTGATGGGGTTGCCCCATTCCTCCCACTCCAGGGCGGACAGGGGCAGCTCCGGGTTGAGGATGGTGGTCAGCGCGTCCACGAACGGCACGGCCGCGATGGCCGCCCGGTAGAGCTCGGGCGCCAGGTTCAGCACCGCACCGATCAGCAGGCCCCCGGCGGAACCGCCCAGGCACGCGATGCGCGCCGGATCCGCCCAGCCGGTGTCCACCACATGGCGGGTGACGTCCACGAAGTCGGTGAACGTGTTTGGCTTGGCCAGCTTCTTGCCGTCCTCGTACCAACCGCGGCCCAGTTCGCCGCCGCCGCGCACGTGCGCCACCACGAACACCACCCCGCGGTCCAGCAGGGACAGCCGCGAGACGGACAGGCCAGGATCCATCGACATCTCATAGGAGCCGTAGCCGTAGATCAGCGCAGGGTTCGTCCCGTCCGGGGCCACGTCCCGACGCCGAATCAGCGTCAGGGGCACCTGCACGTCGGCACCGTCCGGCCCGGGCGCGCTTGCGGGCGCCCACAGGCGTTCGGCCACGTAGTCACCCGGCTCGTAGCCGGGGACCTCCACCTCGCGGCGCTGCATCAGCTCCCCGGTGCCCGGGTCCAGGTCCAGCACGCGGGCGGGGCTGATCCACGACGTGTAGGTCAGACGCACCAGCGGCGACTCCATGGAGGCGAAGCTGACGTGGCACGTGTAGAGCTCCTCGTCGAAGTTCGGCTCGCTCCACGCGGGCTCGGCGCCCTCGCCCCGCACCGCCAGATCGCTCAGCGGTGCCACGAGCACGCGCGGGGTGGTCTCCCGGCGCACCGAGAGCATCATGAACCGCGCGTTCACGGTGATCCCGTCCACCTTGACGTCCTCGCGGTGGCCCACGACGGTCCGCCACGCGCCGAGGTCGGCGATCTGCGCTTCGGTCACCAGCGACACCATGCCGTTGGGTGCGGGGCTGCCCTCCGTGGTCTTGTCATGCACGATCAGCACGTGCCGCACCCCGTCGATCTCCAGCGGCTCGCACTGTGCCAACATGCCGGCCGCGCGGGGGACCAACATCCGTGCCGCAGGCAGCGCAACACCCGGCTGCTCGGGCAGGTCGATGACGCGCGTCTCGGCCACTTCCGAGTTCCCGACGACGATCATCAGCTGGGTACGGTCAGCGCTCGCCTCGAAGCCCGTCCACATGCCGGCGTCGGGCTCTTCGTAGAGCAACTCGTCCTCGTCCACCGAGGTACCCAGGGTGTGCATCATGACCCGGTAGGGGCGCCATGAGTCGTCCCACAAGGTGTAGAACACACGCGTGCCGGTGCGGTCGAAGCGCACACCGTGGGCGATGTTGGCCACCTCGTCGCTCAGGTGCTCGCCGGTGTCCAGATCCTTGATGCGCAGCGTGAAGCGCTCATCGCCGGTGACGTCCACGGCGTAGGCGAGCAGCCGGGCGTCCTCGCTGACGTGCATCCCGCCCAGGGCGAAGAAGCTCTCGCCCTCGGCCAGCGCATTGCCGTCCAGCAGGACCTGCTCACCGTGCAGCTCAGTGCCCTCGGTCACCACCGGGGGCGTGAAGTCCGCGGCATCGTCGCCCGTGGTGGCAGCCGGCACGCGGCACTGGACCCCGTACTGCTGGCCCTCGATCATCCGGGTGAAATACCACCAGTCGCCGCGCCGGGCCGGCACGGACTGATCGGTCTCCACGGTGTGGCCCTTGATCTCGGCGTAGATCGCCTCGCGCAGCGGCTGCTGATCCGCGGTGACCGCTTCCGTGTACGCATTCTCGGCCTCGAGGTGGGTGCGCAGCCGCGGGCTGGCCGTGTCCGCCATCCACGCGAAATCGTCCGTGAACGTGTCCCCATGATGGGTGCGGGTCTGCGGCTCGACGTCGGCCACAGGGGGCGTGGGAAGAGGCTGGGAAGTGCGCGCTGGGGTCATGTCCCTCACTCAATCACAGATTCTGCGGCTGGCCTGGGCCGGGGCCCTGCGCTCTCAGCGTGACCCCGGGCGGCTCCCCGGTCCACGGCAGGCAGGTCCGGGGCACGGGCCAGGTGGGCCCCAGGTCCTCAGCAGAGTCGCCCGAGACGGTGGTGTGGCCGCCGGGAACCGCTCGGCGGCACGATCCCCAACCCTCCCCAGGAGCGTGAGAGACCATGACCACCCCGACGACGACCCCCACCGTGACCACCCGCCGCAGCCGCCTGCGCCACCCGGCCACGTGGGGCTCCCTCTCGGTGGCCGGTGCGGCCATGCTGGTGGGTGTGGCCGCGCCCGCCCACGCGGCGGACACCGGCATCCCCGTGCTCGAGGCCATCAAGTCCTGCGAGTCGGGCGGCAGCTACACCGCGGTGAACCCCACGTCCGGCGCCGCCGGTGCGTATCAGTTCATGGACGCCACGTGGCAGTCCCTGTCCTCGACCTCCGGCTACAGCTCCGCCGCGCAGGCTCCCGAGTCGGTCCAGGACGCCGCGGCCATCGAGCTCTACAACCAGGCCGGCACGCAGCCGTGGGTCGCCTCCCAGCACTGCTGGTCCGGCATGGTGACCGACGACGCCGGCACGGTTGTCGAGACCGAGCCCGTCGCCGCCGTCGCGGCGCAGGACGCCGCCCCGGCAGAGTCGACGGACGGGGACGACGCCGACACGGCGACGTTCGAGAATGCTCCGGCTGCTGAGGCCGAGCGGTCCGGCGAGCGTCAGGACCGCGGCGAACGTGCGGACCATGCCGAGCGCCCCGAGCGCCCCGAGCGCGCCGACCATACCGAGCGCACCGACGCCGGGCAGGGCCAGGGCGGTGAGCGCGGCGGGGCACGCTCCGGCGCCGACTGCTGAGCAGGGACCTGAGACGCGGGCGAGGTGAGGACACCGCCCGTCTGCATGACACTGCCCCGCCTCCCGAACTCGGGAGGCGGGGCAGTGCGCTGTCCGCGGCGGCTGAGGGCCCGGCGTCGGGATGGCGGGGCCGGGCATGGGATCAGCGCGGAGCCATGCGGATGGCGCCGTCGAGGCGGATGACCTCGCCGTTGAGCATGCGGTTCTCCACGATGTGGGTGACCAGCTGCGCGTACTCCTCGGGCTGGCCCATGCGGTTGGGGAAGGGCACCTGGGCGCCGAGCGACTCCTGCGCCTTCTCCGGCAGGCCGGCCATCATCGGGGTCCAGAAGATGCCCGGGGCGATGCCCATCACGCGGATGCCCTCGCGGGCGAACTCGCGAGCCAGCGGCAGGGTCATGGCCGCCACGCCGCCCTTGGACGCCGAGTAGGCGGCCTGACCGATCTGACCGTCGAAGGCGGCCACGGAGGCGGTGTTGATGATGACGCCGCGCTCGCCGTCCTCGCCCGGCTCATTGGCCGCCATGGCCTCAGCGGCCAGACGCACCACATTGAAGGTGCCGACCAGGTTGATCTGCACCACGCGGGTGAAGCGCTCCAGCGGCAGCACGCCCTCCTTGCCCAACGTCTTCTCTGCGGTGGCGATGCCGGCGCAGTTCACCACGCCCGCCAGGGGGGCGGAGTCCTCGGACGCCGCCACGCGCACGGCCTCCGCCACCTGCTCTTCGTTGGTGACATCGCACTCGACCATCGTGGCGCCCTCGGGCGGGGTGCCCTTGAGGTCGGCCACCACCACGCGCGCCCCGCGGTCCAGCAGGGCCTGGGTGGTCGCGGCGCCGAGCCCGGAGGCTCCACCGGTGACGAGGAACGTGCGGTCAGTGAACTGCATGGGTGATCTCCCTGAGTGTGCGTGTGGGTCCGGTCACATTCAGCCTAGCCCGAGCAGGCTGCGGAACGTGCCGATGCCGAAGTAGACCACGAAGGCCAGGGCCACCAGCCACAGCAGCGGGTGGATCTCTCGCACCCGGCCCTGCCCGGTGCGGATGAGCACATAGGCCACCACGCCGGCGCCGATGCCGTTGACGATCGAGTAGGTGAACGGCATGAGGATGAAGGTGAGGAACGCCGGCAGCGCGGAGCCCCAGTCGCTCCAGTCGATCTTCACCACGTGCTGGCACATCATGAACCCGACGACGACCAGCGCGGGTGCCACGGCCTCGAACGGCACGAGGTAGATCAGGGGAGACAGGAACATCGCGCCGAGGAACAGCAGGCCGGTGAACACCGAGGCCAGACCGGTGCGAGCACCCTCGCCGATGCCGGTGCCGGACTCCACGAAGATCTGGTTGGCCGAGCCGGAGGCGCCGCCGCCGGCGGTCACGGCGATGGCATCGGCGGCGAGCACGCGGTTCAGATCCGGGATGGAGCCGTCCGGGTTGACGTTGCCGGCCTCGCGCGCCAGGCCCACGGAGACGCCCATGGCATCGAAGAACACGGAGAGCAGGATGGCGAAGACCAGCAGCATCGCCATGAGCGGGCCGATCGAGGCGAAGGCGCCGAAGAGGTCCACCTGCCCGATCAGGCTGAGGTCCGGGGCGGTCCAGCCGGGCAGCGAGGGGGCGATGAGCGACCAGCCCACGGGGTTGACGTTGCCCTCGGCGTCCACGGAGGGGCCGATGTCAAAGATCCACTCGAGCAGATTCGCCAGCACCGTGGCCACCACGATGCCGATGAGGATGGCCCCGCGCACCTTCCGGATGACGAGGATCGAGGTGAGGATCAGCCCGATCACGAACACGAGCACGGGCCAGCCCTGCAACTCGCCGCCGGTGCCGAGCCCCACGGGGACGGTGGTGTCCGCGGCGTCGGGCAGGCGACGCACGAAGCCGGCGTTGACCAGGCCGATCAGCGCAATGAACAGGCCGATCCCGACGACGATCCCGGACTTCAGCGCCTCGGGGACGGCCTCGAAGACGGCGCGGCGGAAGCCGGTCACCACGAGCAGCAGCATCGTCAGCCCCGCGAGGGTCACCAGGCCCATGAGCTGCGGCCACGTCAGCCCCGGTGTGGTGGCGATGGTGATCGAGACGAACGCGGAGACGCCGAGGCCGGCGGCCACGGCGAAGGGGTGGCGCGCCCACACGCCCATGAGGATCGTCATCAGGCCCGCGATCAGGGCGGTAGCGGCGGCCACGCGGGAGAAGCCGAGCACCTCCCCGGCGGCGTCCGTGCCGGAGAGGATCAACGGGTTGAGCACGATGATGTAGCTCATCGCCAGGAAGGTGGCCAGTCCGCCGCGGAACTCCTGGCTCACGGAGGACCCGCGTTCGGAGATGCGGAAGTAGCGGTCCAGGGCGCCGCGAGCGGGCGCCGTCGAGTCAGAGGTGGAGGAGCCCGAGGCCGTGGTGCGAGACATGCGCACATCGTAGTGACTCTGCGGGAGCCTCCCGCGTTTTCTTGCCTTCATCGCTCAGCCGGTGCGTCCAGCCCGCGCGTAGGGTGTGCGGCATGACGGACGATGCACGGCGCAGCGGCGGCCCCCTGGGGTCGGCCTTCCAGATCTACGCCCCGTCCACCGTCTACGCGATCGGGGTGGGGGCCATGTCCCCGGCCGTGGCCACCGCCGCCCTCGACTTCTCCGCGACGCCGGCGATGGCCGCCGCGGTGGTGACGATGCTCGGCGTCGGGATGCTCATCACCACCGGCCCCGCCGCGCTGCTGACCTCACGGGTGGGGGAGCGGCAGACCTTGATCCTCTCCGCGGTGATCGGCGCCGTGGGCTCCGTCATCGCGTTCGGCGCTGTGGCCCGCTGGCATGGCCTGTTCGACGGCGGCGCGGGCGGCGATCAGCTCGGGCTCGCACTGCTCGTGCTGGCCGTGACGCTCATGGGGGCCTCCGGGGCCGGCTTCAACCTCGCCCGGCAGTCCTATCTGGCGGCCGCGGTCCCGCTGTCCCACCGCGCTCGCGCGATGTCCCTGCTCGGGGGCACGCTGCGCATCGGCACGCTCGTCGGCCCCTTCGCCGGGGCCGGGTTGCAGACGGTGATGGGTCTCTCCGGGGCGTTCGCGGTCACCGTGCTCGCGCTGCTGGCCACCGTGGTGATGAGCTTCTTCATCCGCGAGCTGCCCGTGGGCGAGTCGTCTGATGACGCCGACCCGGCGGCACCTGCCGCCGCGGCCGGGGAGGTCCAGTCCGACCCGGACACGCTGCGCCGCATGGCGTGGGCGCACCGCCGCCTGCTCTCCACGGTGGGACTGTGCGTGCTCGCGCTCTCCGCTGGGCGGGCCGCGCGCACCGCGATCATCCCGCTGTGGGGTGCGCATCTGGGGCTGGCGCCGGCGACGACATCGCTCATCTACGGCCTGGTCGGACTGATCGACGTGCTGATGTTCTACCCGGCTGGCTGGCTCATGGACCGCTACGGCCGCCGCGCGGTGGCGGTGCCCTGCCTCTCGGTGATGGCGTTGGGTGTCCTGCTGATGCCCTTCACCTCGACTCCCGGCTGGTTCCTGGCCGCGGCCCTGCTGGTGGGCCTGGGCAATGGCTTCGGGGCGGGCATCGTGCTGACCTTGGGTGCCGACTACGCCCCGCCCCGCGGACGCGCGAAATTCTTGGGCGTGTGGCGCACCCTGGCCGACTCGGGTGTGGTGGCCGGGCCGCTGCTCGTCTCGCTGGTGGCCGGTGCCGTGAGCCTCGGTGCCGGCGTGTGGGTGCTGGGCGGGTTGCTCGCCGCGGGTGCGGTCGGGTTCCGGGCGCTCCTACCGCCTGGGCCCGGGACGGTGAACCGGTAAGCGCGGACGGGTCCGCTGCCAGCGCGGCGGCCGTGCCCCCGAACAGACGGCCCCGGAGGACAGTGACATGATGGGCGCATGAGCGTTTTCGCAGTGCAGTACACCTATGTCGATGATTCTCCCGCCCTGGACGAGCACCGTCCGGCACACCGGGAGTTCCTGCGCGATCTCGCGGACCAGGGGATCTGCCTGCTGGCCGGCGCCTACCCGGGCCAGGAGGATCTGCCGGCGGCCGCGCTGTTGCTCTTCGAGGGCGAGTCCGCGGAGGCCGTCACCGCGTTGCTGGCGCAGGACCCGTTCCAGCTGGAGGGGCTCGTGGCCTCGTCGGTGGTGCGCCTGTGGTCACCGCCGCTGGGCTCGTGGATTGCTGGCGACGACGCCCCGCTCACCGGCCGCTTCTGAGTCGCGCGGGCGGCGCCGCACGGCGCCGAAGTCGACGCCGGACGACGTCGCGTCGGCGCCGCGGCGCTCAGGCGTCCGAGGACGGATTCTCCAGGAAGCGTGCGGACGAGTGGTCTTCGAAGATCATGTAGGTCTGCGTGTCTACCACGCCCTGCAGTGTCTGCAGGTGCTCGAACACCACGCGCCGCAGATCAGCGATGTCGCGCGCCCGCACCAGGATCATGACGTCGAAGTTGCCGCCCACCAGGGAGATGTGGACCACTTCGGGGATGGCCAGCAGCCGCGCGCGCAGCTCACGCCAGTTGTGCTGATGCAGCTTGAGGGACACATGAGCCGAGGCCCCGTAGCCCAGGCGCTTGGGATCCACGACGGCGGTGAAGCCCTTGATGACGCCCGCCTCTTGCAGTCGATTCAGCCGCGAGTAGCAGTGGGCGCGGGACACGTGGACCTTCTCGGCGAGCGCGGCGACGGAGAGTCGACCGTCCCGGCTGAGTTCGGCGATGATGGCCCGATCCGTGGCGTCAATCTGCATGCAAGTGGCCTTTCTGGCGGCGGCGACGCGGTCGCCGAGATGTCGCGGTGCTCGTCACGCTGACATCCGTGACTGTGCTGTCCACCACATTAGCGTATCGTCCACTCCTGAGACACCAGTACGTGATTCTGTATGCACATCCCTGGCCGTAGGTGAACAGATTGGGATCCACTCGGCACAATGAGGGGGAATCTGGAAAGGAGTGCCCATGAGTGAGACTGCCGCTGACGGCACCGTCACCACCGCTGAGGTGGAGGACGCCGCCGCTGCCATGACCGACGCCCAGACCGCCGAGCCCGGCACCGGGGCCCCCGAGGACGCCGCCGAGGCTGCCGAGCTGGAGACCCCGGCCGAGAACGTGGCGGAGCGCGCCGATGCCCCGCACCGCGGCTTCGGGATCACCCTCGAGGAGTACCTCCTGCCCGCCTCGCGGCGCATCCAGCTTGTCGCCGAGGACGGCCGCCTGCTGGCGGGCGAGGAGCAGGGCGCCGAGCCGGGTCACGAGTACCCCATGCCCAGTGATGAGGAGCTGCTCTCGGCCTACCGTCACCTCGTGATCGGACGCCGCGTCAACGACCAGGCCTACGCGCTCGTGCGCCAGGGCCGCATGGCCGTCTACCCGTCCTCGCACGGCCAGGAGGCCTCCGAGGTCGCCGCCGCCGTGTGCCTGGCCGAGCGCGACTGGCTCTTCCCCACCTACCGCGACACGGTCGCCGTGATGTCTCGCGGCGTGCCCGCCACCGAGGTCATGGTCGCCTACCAGGGCACCTGGCATCAGGGCTATGACCCGCAGGAGCACCGCACCTCCGTGCAGTCCACCCCGCTGACCACGCAGCTGCTGCACGCGGTCGGGCTCGCCCAGGCCGCGCGCCTCAAGGGCGAGGACACCGTGGTCCTGGCCATGGTCGGCGACGGCGGCACCTCCGAGGGTGACTTCCACGAGGCCCTGAACTTCGCGGCCGTCTTCAAGCTGCCGGTGATTTTCTTCGTGCAGAACAACAAGTACGCCATTTCCGTGCCGCTGGCCCGCCAGTCGGCCGCGCCGAGCCTCGCCCACAAGGCCGTGGGCTACGGCCTGGCCGGTGAGCGCGTCGACGGCAATGATCTGGCCGCCCTGCTGGCCGTCCTCGGTCGCGCCGTCGAGCTGTGCCGCGAGGGCCTCGGCCCGTTCCTCGTCGAGGCAGACACCTACCGCATGCAGTCGCACACCAACGCCGACGACGCCACGCGCTACCGCGAGGACGACGAGGTGAAGGAATGGGAGGCCAAGGATCCGCTGCGCCGCATGACCGCGTTCCTCACCGAGCGCGGCGTGCTCACCGAGGAGCTCTCCGCCGAGATCACCGCCGACGCCGAAGAGGTCGCCACCTCTCTGCGCGCGGCGATGAACACCGACGTCGAGGTCGACCCCCTCGAGCTCTTCGACCACGTGTACACCGTGCAGACCCCGCAGTTGGCCGCCCAGCGCGCCCAGCTGGCCGAGGAGCTGTCCCGCACCGAGAACCAGGAGGCCCGAGCATGGCGACCCTGACCTTTGCCGCCGCGCTCAACGCGGCCCTGGCCGATGAGATGGCTGCTGACGACATGGTGGTCGTGTTCGGTGAGGACGTAGGTACCCTCGGTGGCGTCTTCCGCATTACCGATGGGCTGACGAAGCGCTTCGGCGAGCACCGCTGCTTCGACACGCCCCTGGCCGAGTCCGGCATCGCCGGCAGTGCTGTGGGCATGGCCCTGGGCGGAGCCCGCCCGGTCATCGAGATGCAGTTCGACGCGTTCGCCTACCCGGCGTTCGAGCAGATTGCCAGCCACATCGCCAAGATGCGCAACCGCACCAAGGGTGCCGCGCCCATGCCGATCACCATCCGCATCCCCTACGGCGGCGGCATCGGCGGCGTGGAGCACCACTGCGACTCCTCCGAGTCCTACTACGCGCACACCCCGGGGCTGAAGGTGTACACCCCGGCCACGGTGGCGGACGCCTACCTCATGCTGCGCGCCGCCATCCGCCTGGATGACCCGGTCGTGTTCATGGAGCCCAAGAAGCTCTACTGGTCCAAGGCCGAGGTGGACCTCGAGGACCTGCGCGCCGAGTTCGAGCAGCGCTGGGCCGATGTTCAGGCCACGAAGGAGACCGGCGAGGCCTGGGCACGCGCCACCGTGGCCCGCACGGGCTCCGATGTCACGCTGGTCTCCTACGGCCCCTCGGTGGCCACGTGCGTGGCCGCCGCGAATGCCGCCGAGGAGGAGGGCTACAGCGTCGAGGTCGTGGACCTGCGCACCATCAACCCCCTCGATGAGGACACCGTGGCCGCCTCGGTTCAGAAGACCGGGCGGGCCGTCGTCGTGGCCGAGCCCCAGGGCTTCGCCTCCGTGTCCTCCGAGCTGGTGGCTCGGATCCAGCAGCGCTGCTTCCACTGGCTGGCCGCGCCCGTGCTGCGTGTGACCGGCTGGGACATCCCGTACCCGGCGCCGAAGCTGGAAGAGCACTACCTGCCCAGCGTGGACCGCATCCTCGATGCGATCGACGATCTGAACTGGGACCTGGACGCCGAGGAGGCCTGAGACATGAGCAACACGTTCAACCTGCCGGATCTGGGCGAGGGCCTGACCGAGGCGGACCTCGTCCGCTGGCTCGTGGCCGAGGGCGATGAGGTCGCCGTGGACCAGGCCATCGCCGAGGTGGAGACCGCCAAGGCGCTCGTCGAAGTCCCGTGCCCTTACGCCGGCACTGTGCTCACCTTGCACGGCGCCGAGGGGGACACCCTCGAGGTCGGTTCCCCGTTCATCACCGTCGGCGAGGAGGGTGAGTCCGCTGACGACGGCGGCACCCCCGGTGCGCTGTCCTACCGCGAGGAGGAGCGCGCGGGCGTGCGCGAGCCCGCCGAGGCCGCGGCGAAGCAGCCGGCCCTCGACAAGGCACGCGGTGGCGACGGCGACGACGCCGACGAGGCCTCCGGCAACGTCCTGATCGGCTACGGCACCTCCGGGCACGCCGCGAAGGGCCGCACCCGGCCCTCGAAGCGCCGCCGGGGCGGGGGCGCTGCTCAGCCCGCCGGGGACGTTGCCGCCTCGGCCGAGTCGGGTGCCCGCCCGGCCGGGGCCGCGCCGCGCGTGTCCTCGCCGATCGTGCGCAAGCTGGCCCGGGAGACCGGCGTCGACGTCGCCGCGCTGACCGGCACCGGGCCGGACGGGATGATCACCCGCGCTGACGTGCTCGCCGCCGGGCAGTCCGGCGGTGGGACCCGTGCCGCGGGTGCCACCTCGGCCGCCTCGACACCGCAGGGCGGGGCACCCAGCGTGCCGGCCGCCGTCGGGAAGTCCGCGGAGGTGGGCGAGCACGATGCGAAGTCCGGGCTGCGCGTGGCCTCCCGCACCCCCATCACCGGGGTGCGCAAGGCGATTGCGGAGCAGATGGTGCGCTCGCGCCAGATCATCCCCGACGTCACGGCCTGGCTGGACGTGGATGTCACGGGGCTGCTGGAGCTGCGGGCCGCGCTCAAGGCCAAGGACCCGGAGAACGCACCGAGCCTGCTGGGCCTCATCGCCCGCTTTACGGTGGCCGGGCTGCGCAAGTACCCCGTCATGAACGCGCGGATCGAGACCGGGACCGATGGCCGCGAGGAGATCGTCGAGTTCGAGGGCGTGCACCTGGGCCTGGCCGTGCAGACCGATCGCGGTCTCATGGTTCCCTCCATCGAGCACGCCGAGGCCCTGTCCGCGAGCGAGCTCAACACCGCGATCGCCGAGAGCGTGAGCCGCTGCCGCGAGGGCAAGGCCAGCGCCGCCGAGCTCACCCGCGGCACCTTCACGCTGAACAACTACGGGCCGCTGGGCACCGATGGCGCCACCGCCATCGTGAACCACCCCGAGGTGGCCATGCTCGGCATCGGACGCATCATCGACCGCCCCTGGGTGGTCGACGGTCAGATCGAGGTGCGCAAGGTCACCGAGATGACCATCTCCTTCGACCACCGCGTCACCGACGGCGCCACCGCGAGCGCCTTCCTGACGTTCGTGGCCGGCTGCCTCAACGATCCGACCTCAGCGCTGGCTGAGATCTGATCGATCCGGCGGCGGCCAGTTCGGCCGCGCCGGGGGCTGGGGCTGTGCCTCGGGCGCCTGAGCCTCAGGTGCCCGGGCATCGATCGGCACCGCGGGGCCCGTCTCGAATCCGTCCGCAAGCAGGGCGGCGGGACGGGCCCTGCGGCGTTGCCAGCGCAATTCGCGGCGCAGCCCCGTGAGCAGGGTCGCAAAGGCCAGGGCGGCCGGGCCCGAGGCCAGCGCGATCCCCGTGCCCACCGCCACCGCGGTGCCCGGCGTGTGGCCCTGCGGTAAGCGCATCGCGATCACCGCCATCGCGACGACGGCCGCCACCGTGACGAGCGTGCCCGCGGTCCACAGCAACGCCTCCGCGCCGCTGGCCGTGTGGCAGGTCAGCCGGTGGGCGGGGGCGACGGGGCGGTCCCAGCGCTGCACCCACGGGGCCGCGATGAACCCCCAGGCCACGGCCACCAGGGCGGCGGCCACCATGTCCGCGGGTCGGTGCCAGGCCTCGAGGTAGGCGGCCACGCCCACCAGGATGGTGAAGAGGGCCCCGAGCACCGCCGCGGGACCCCGCCACCGCGGGGAGGCGGCCAAGAGCAGGGCGACGGCGGCGCTGGCGGCGAGCGTCGTGTGCCCGGAGGGCGCGGAGTTGCCGGCCAGATACGGCACCGCGTTGTCGAAGACTGGCCTGTCCAGCAGCGCCTTGAGCGCTTGGGTGGTGACATTGGCTCCCACAACCGCCACCACCACCGCCACCGCGGGCGCGAGGCGTTGCCGCACCGCCGCGATGGCCAGGGTGGCGGCACCGGCCAGGATGAGTCCGACGGCGGGCAACAGCGCGAGGATGCGGCTGAGTGTGCTGCGAGTGGTCTCGGCGTCCATGTAGGCCTGCACGGGGGCGAAGGTCGCGTACTCGAGGGCCTGCCCGGTGGAGGAGAAGACGAAGAGGCGCAGCACCGCCACGAGTGCGGCCACGGCGCACAGCGCTGCCACCGCCCAGAGCCACCACCGCGAGGGGCGCGGGAGGCTGTGCTGTGGGCGGGCATCGGTCAGGTGCTGGGCGATGTCCACCCCACCATGATGGTCCCCGGGCCTGAGGATTGTCTGCCCGGCACGCGATCCCGCCCGTTCACGCCGGGGTCATCGCGACGTCGACGCCGCGTTGACCAGCCGAAACACCGGATTCGTAATCTGGGGCCATGCAGCGTGTTGCCGGTTCGCCCGCCACCCCGTCCTCGCACTCCTCCCGCTCGAGTGTCCCGCCGAGCTCCGACTCCGCGCGGGAGACCGCCGTCGCTGCGGACCCGGCGGCCCTGGCGCGCCGGGCGCGGGCCGCGCTCGCCGTGTTCGGGTCCACGAGTCGCCAGGAGCCCATCGAGTGGGCCGCCGAGGACCCGCTGGACCCGCAGCTCGCGGAGTACTACCGCACCGTCGGGCCGGAGTGGGTGGAGATCGACACGATCGGCCTGCCCTTCCTCTTCTTCCCGCTCGAGCGACTCTGGGATGAGCAGGCCGACTACCGCTGGAGCCGGCGGACCGGCGCGCGACTCGTGGACTGGAACGAGGACTGGACCGTGGTGGCCAAGCAGGGCGCCGATCCGTTCATCTTCGAGGCGAGCACGGGAGCCGTGCTCACCGCACCGGGCGAGGATGGCTGGGAGGACCGCCTCGACGAGCCGGAGCCGACCTTCACTTCGCTGCCCGAGCTCACGCTCGCCCTGTGCTCGATCGGTGCCGCGTGGGCCCGCTTCGACGACCCGTTCACGGCCGACTTCTCCATCCGCCCCGAGGTCACCGCCGCCGTGGTCAGCGAGCTCGAGGCCGTGCTCGGCGATCACGCCCGCGCCGTCACCGTGGCCAGGAAGGTCGGGTACTTCCAGGCGGTGTGAGCACTGTCAAAAAAATGTTCTTGACACCCGGCCTCTACCCGAGGAGACTAGCGTCACAGATCCCGTCTAGCCGGGCTTCCGAAGAGAGGTAAGGGCCATGAAGAGAATTTTGGCTGCCGTTGCTGTTGTCGCACTGAGCTGAGCTAGTGTGTTCGCCTCTCCAGTTGCGGCCCTGCGCTCATCCGACGAAGGGCCTGCTGCCGTCACAGTGACGGGGACGGTAACTTCAACTGACACGTCACCTGCGCCAGTTTCTGGTGGGGTCCAGTTGGTCATATGGCCCGGTGAAGCTGAAGCGTCAAACTACGTCCACGGGCAATTGCCTACGATTGCTATCACCGACTTGTCTGCCGACGGCTCATTCGCACTGGCGGCAATTCCAACCCCGGCGGTCAGGGAGCAGTGGGCTGCAGATGGTTATGTCAATGCCTCCATCGTAGCCTTCGTTGGCGATTCTCCAGTTGCTTACGACCTGACGTTGTTCCCGGATGGATCCACAAGTGAGGATGAGGTTGTTCTGAATCGGTACGACACGTCTGGTGATATTCTGGGGGATGATAATACGATTCCAGGCCTGGATCCTGTGAACCCAACACGTATCGAAGATGTTGAGGTGGACTTGGCATCGCGTTCGAGCTCCAACTCCACGAATTCAATTGCTCACTAGTATAAAGGGTGCACGGTTGATCGCGTCAGCCTATATAACAGAGTTCGCGTTCACGTGGGGTCAACTAGTGTCGAGCACGTAGGGGGTTCTCAGCAATTCACGTACACTGCGGATGCTCAGTCAACTTTGGGTGTCGGCTTCTCGGTAACCGGGGCGAAAGGATCATATAGTGCATCCGGTACTTCGCGCTTAAAGAGCGGGGTACGTGTGACTTTCCCCGAAACAAGATCTGGATCCTATGGGCATTTCATGTACGCGCAGTATGCGCGCTACAAAATCGCGTGCTACGACGGGTATACGGGTAGGATTGGCAAGCCGTTCTTCACCGTACGGCCAGTGAGTTTCACGGCGGGTGCAGATTCTGTGAGAGGCATTGGTGGATTTACCACAAGGCGGGCTTACTGCTCTCCCCTTGGAGCGCATCATCAGTCTAGTATCGACAAGACCCGCGCCGTCACATGGACGGACGGAGTTAAGTTGAAATACCACATAAACATTGATCTAAGCGCTCAAACCGGTTACTCGTCTGAGGCAAGGCTTCGCAACTCGGCTGGGCGAAATGATGCCCAAGTGTGCGGTCAGTTCGGAATGCCACTGAGTCAAACCGCGGGCGGTATCAAGGTGATTCGACGATGAAGCGGTCGTGTGTCGTGGCCGCTACGGCTCTTCTTCTCACCTCGTGTGCAGCGAGCCAGCCGCATAGTAGTGGGCCACTCATCACTGGCGACACCGGCGACGATTATGCGCACATGACGATTTGCCAAGCGGCGCCCATGGATCACTTTGGCATGAGCTCATTCGTGGACAATCCCACGGATCGATCCATCACCGTCACTGGGCTGAGGGCGCTCAATGCTAACAACGCGCAGGTGGATGAAGCGTTGGCGCAAGTGCGACCGACCGGTGGCGGGGGTCTGTCAATGTGGCGCGTTGGTGGGGACTCCCTCGACGCCGACCCCGAATCCATCGAATACCTGATCGCGACAACAGTGTCGCGGTTCGAGGCCGCGGAGGGGTTCGTCATCCCTCCCCACTCGATGGCGGACGTGGCACTGGTGGCTCATCTTGAGGATCGAGAGCAGCGCGCACGCATCGACGCGATCATCGTGGACTACGAGGATCGCGGTCGGAAGCACTCCCGGCTCGGCATGACCAGTTTCGCGGTCGATCCGATCAGTGACTGCTCCTATGACTATGCGGAGAGCGGCTAGCCGTCCCTCAGGGTGGCCACGAAGATACGCTGAGCCTATGACTCCTGCTCACCCCGTTACCCGTGGTGCAGCCGTGCCCCCGCTACCGGGCAGACCTGGGGGACCCGCGCTGCCAGAGCTGGCGGAGTTGCTCGAGGGCAGCGTCGTGGTGCGTCTGCCCATGACCGTGCGGTTCCGCGGCGTCCAGGAGCGGGAGGCCATGCTGCTGTGTGGACCGCACGGGTGGGCCGAGTTCTCGCCGTTCCCGGAGTATGGGCCCCAGGAGTCTGCTGCGTGGCTCGCCGCCGCCATCGAGGCGGGCTGGCAGGGCTGGCCCGAGGCGGTCAGGGAGTCCGTGCCCGTCAACGCCACCGTGCCCGCCGTGGATGCTGCCGACGTCGAGTCCCTCCTCGCGCGCTATGGCGAGAGCATCACCGCGGTCAAGGTCAAGGTAGCTGAGCACTCTCCCGCTGGCGGGCTCGTACCCGGCAGTCACGCGGCGGATCTGGCCCGCGTGCGTCGGGTGCGCGAGCTGCTGCCGGACGCGCAGATCCGCATCGATGCCAACGCTGGCTGGACGCTGGATGACGCCCTCGTCATGCTGCACGAACTGGCCGACGTCGAGCTCGAGTATGCCGAGCAGCCCGTGCCGGGGATCGGCCCGCTGGCCCAGCTGCGCCACGCATTGCGGGATCGGGGGATCACCACCCGGATCGCCGCCGACGAGGCCGTGCGCAAGGCCGGGGACCCGCTCGCCGTGGCCGCCGCCCACGCCGCGGACCTCATCGTGGTCAAGGTCCAGCCGCTGGGCGGAGTGCGCCGGGCGGCGGCCATCGTCGCGGCCACGGGCCTGGACGCCGTCGTGTCCTCGGCCCTGGACACCTCCGTGGGCATCGCCGGCGGTGCCGCGCTGGCCGGACACCTGCCGCGGCTGCCGCATGCCTGCGGACTGGGCACCGCGGCCCTGTTCACCGACGACGTCGTCACACCGGCCTGGGTGCCGCGCGGCGGTTTTCTCCCGGTCCCCGGCGCGAGCGCCCCTCAGGTGGACCCCGACGCCCTGCGCCAGTGCCGCGCCGACGAGCCGCGGCAGCAGTGGTGGCGGGAGCGTCTGGCGGCGGCGCACGCCGTGCTCGCCGGTCAGGGGCAACCGTAATTTTGCACACATCGACGTGACGAAATATACCGTCCGGTTGATGTTCATGTTGTGGTCGCGTCGGCGTCGCCGTGGCGCGGTGTTGATGGCTGAGATTCGTGACTCGAGGCCGCCGCGCCCGCTCCCACCCCGGTGAGCTGACCGGTGACGACGGTCTTCTCACGCGCGGACTGCCGGGGGCAGTCCCGCTGGACTGGAAGGGATCCGTCACCCATGTTCAAGCGCCTTCTGCCCATGGCAGGCCACACCCGCGGCAATCGCTCTGCCGTCACCTGCGATCTCAAGTGCGGCAACGCCTGCGCCCAGGAGATCCCCAACACGAGCGGCAACCCCACGTTCCACTCGATCGCCGAGGCCGCGATCTCGCGCCGTCACGCCCTGGGCCTGGGCGGTCTCGCCGCCGCCGTGGTGGTTGGCCACGCGAGCGCCCACGCGCCCTCGGCCGCCGCCGATCACGGCCGCTTCCCGACCGGCGGCGGCAAGCTGCCGTTCGACACCGTGCCCCCGGTGCCGCGCACCGTGGATGACATGACCGTCCCGGCCGGCTACGACTACCACTCGATCATCCGCTGGGGTGACCCGCTGTTCTCGAACGCACCCGAGTTCGACATCACCGCGCAGACCGGTGCCACGCAGTCCACTCAGTACGGCTACAACTGCGACTACCTCAACGTGATCTCCGACGGCGGCAACGACCGCCGCGGCTACCTCGTGTCCAACCACGAGTACACCAACGAGAACATCATGTTCTCGCCCGAGTACATCGCCTCGAACCCGAAGGACGTGGCCGAGGCCGGCATCGCCGCACACGGCATGTCCGTGGTGGAGCTGCAGCGCGCGAAGCAGGGCGAGCCGTGGAACTACATCCGCGGCGGACGCCGCAACCGCCGCATCACCGGCTTCACCCCCTTCACCGCGTCCGGCCCGGCCGCCGGTCACGCGTTGCTGAAGACGAAGGACGACCAGACCGGTCGCCGCATCCTCGGCACGCTGAACAACTGCGGCGGTGGCACCACCCCGTGGGGCACGGTGCTCTCCGGCGAGGAGAACTTCAACCAGTACTTCGTGGGCCGTGGCACCTCCGAAGAGGCCCGCTACGGGATCACCCCCTCGGCCACGTCTCGCGGCTGGGAGCGCTTCCATGAGCGCTTCAACCTGACCGTGCCGGGCAACGAAAACGAGGCCCACCGCTTCGGCTGGATCATCGAGGTGGACCCGGAGGACCCGAACTCCACGCCCGTGAAGCACACCATGCTGGGCCGCTTCAAGCATGAGGCGGGCACCGTGCAGATCGCCAAGAGCGGCCACGCGGTGGTCTACTCGGGCGACGACGAGCGCCACGACTACGTATACAAGTTCGTCTCCGCCAAGAAGTACCGCGCCGGTGACAAGAAGCACAACATGAGCCTGCTGGCCGACGGCACCCTGTACGTGGCCCGCTTCGACGGCAACTCGCCGGCCGCTCAGATCGACGGCTCCGGCCGCGTCCCCGCCGACGGCGCGTTCGACGGCTCCGGCGTGTGGATCCCGCTGGCCACCGGCAACACCTCGCACGTGCCGGGCATGACCGCGGCCGAGGTGTGCGTGTTCACCCGCCTGGCCGCGGACAAGGTCGGCGCCACGAAGATGGACCGTCCCGAGGACATCGAGCCCAACCCGGCCACCGGCAAGGTCTACATCGCCCTGACCAACAACTCGCGCCGCACGGTGGCGGACGAGGCCAACCCGCGCGTGCCCAACCGCGACGGCCACGTCATCGAGCTGATCGAGACCGGCGACCACACCTCCACCCGGTTCACCTGGAACATCCTGATGCTCTGCGGCGATCCTTCTGTGAGTTCCTCGGTGTACTTCTCCGGGTTCCCGGCCGAGCAGGTCTCGCCGATCTCCTGCCCGGACAATGTGGCCTTCGACTCCGAGGGCAACCTCTGGATCTCCACCGACGGCCAGCCCGGCACCATCGGCCTGTGCGACTCGCTGCACAAGGTCCAGCTGACGGGCCCGAACCGCGGCAAGGTGATGCAGTTCCTGGCCGTGCCGCGTGACGCCGAGACCTGCGGCCCCGTGATCCACGACCGCGACAACTCGGTGTTCGTCAACGTCCAGCACCCGGGTGAGAACGGCACCTGGGGGGCACACACCTCCTTCTTCCCGGACTTCATGCCGGCCGGCGGACCGCTGCAGGCCCGCGGTGACGTGCGCGCTCCGCGCCCCACCACCGTGCAGGTCTACCGCACCACCGGCAACAACGGCGTCGGTCACGGCGCCGGCGGCCAGGGCAACGGTAAGGGCAAGGGCAAGGGCATTGGCAAGGGCGCCCCGACGGGTCGCTGACCGCTGCAGCCCGCGCGTCGCGCCCCCCGTCCGCCCCTGCCGCCGTGCTGCGGCAGGGGCGGACGCGCGTGGCCGGTCGGCGGGCGCGGCCGCGCCGCGGCGGCCATCACCCCGGTCCGGGCAACCGGCCTAGACTGGTGCGCACCATGACTTCCGCGCAGACCGCCCCCCGGGCAGCCGATTCTCTCGCGGTGGCGCGCACGGTGCTCGACGCCCTGATCGAGGCCGGGATGCGCGACGCCGTCGTGTGTCCGGGCTCCCGCTCGGCGCCGCTGGCCTATGAGCTGGCCGCCGCGGAGCGGGCGGGCCGGGTGCGCGTGCACGTGCGCATCGACGAGCGCACCGCTGGCTTCCTTGCTCACGGCCTGTCCCTGGGATCGGGGCGTCCCGTCGGCGTGGTCACGACCTCCGGTTCGGCGGCCGGCAATCTGCTGCCCGCGCTGATGGAGTCCTGGCATGCGGGCACTCGGGTGATCGCGCTGACCGCAGACCGGCCTGCGGCCCTGCACGGCACCGGCGCCAACCAGACCACGCGCCAAACCGCTCTATTCCCGCATCACGTGCGCTTCGCCGCCTCGATCGCCACCCTGCCCGCCGAGGCGGACAATGCGCCGTCCGCCGAGGCCGTGGGCGCGCATCTCGACGCCATCACCTCAACCGTGGCGCGGGCCGCGATGGCCGCGGAGGGCTTCATCAGCCGGGAGACGGCCGCTGGCGTCGAGGTGGTGCCCGCTCCCTCCGGTCCCGTCCACCTGAACCTCGAGTTCACCGAGCCGCTCGTGCCCGACGCCGCCGCGCGCGTCCGCATCGCCGGCCAGCAGCCGCCGGCGCCAGGCACCGTGCCCGTGACCGGCCCCGCCTCCGTCCTCGACGCGCACCCCACCACCGGCGCGCTGCCGGACCTGTCGTCGCATCTGGTCACCACGCGGCGGGCCGCGCCCGTGCCCACGTGGCGCCCGCCCGGCGTCGACCTCTCCGGCTTCCCGCCGCTGGATCTGACCGAGCTGGACCATCGCCGCACCCTCGTGGTCGCCGCGCACGACGCCGGACCGGTCGCCGCCGCCTTCGCGCTCGCCCTGGGTCTGCCCCTGTTCGCGGAGCCCAGCTCCAACTCCCGCTTCACCGTCAATGCGGTGGCCGCCTACCCGCTGCTGTTGGGCTCGCACGGCGGGCTGGGGGAGGACAGTCATCCCGCCGCCGCGCAGATCGAGCGCATCGTCCTCTTCGGGCGCCCCACGTTGAGCCGCCCGATTGCCGCCCTGCTGGCCCGCGAGGACATCGAGACGGCCATCTACGCCCCGGAACCCGTGTCCTGGTACGAGTCCGGGATGCGCCGGGAGCAGGAGCTGACCACCCTGGACGCCGTGGCCGCGTTTGCCGGGCAGGGCGCCCTGGGCTGGGTGCACACGTGGCAGGTCGCCTCCCGCCGGGCCCAGGCCGCCGTCGAGGACGTGCTGGTGGGCGCGCACGCCACCGAGCTCACCCCGCAGGACGTGGCCCGATGGACGGCCGCCGCGGTCCGCGGCCCGCTGCTGCTGGGCTCCTCCTCGGCCATTCGGGACGTGGATCTCGCGTGGGGTCCGCCGGCCACCCCGCACAGCCAGGTCTACGCGAACCGTGGCCTGGCCGGCATCGACGGCAACATCTCCACCGCCGCGGGCATCGCCCTGGCCACGCAGCGGCGCACCGTGGCCCTGCTGGGCGATCTCACCGCCCTGCATGACATCGGCGGGTTGCTGGTGCCCGAGGGGGAGTCCGATCCGAGTGTGGACATCCTCGTGGTCAACGACGCCGGCGGCGCCATCTTCGCCGCCCTCGAGCACGGCGAGGTGGCCCGCGCACCGGGGATGGGCGACGTCGTCGAGCGTCTCTTCGGAACCCCGCACAGCGTGTCCTTCTCCGCTCTGGCGCGTGCCTACGGCATCCCGTACCGCTCGGTGGAGTCCACGGTTGGGTTGCACACGCTGCTCTCCGAGCCCGTGCGCGGGCGGCGGATCATCGAGGTCCACTGCCAGCGCTCAGCACGGGCGGCGGTGGCGCAGCGACTGCGCGAGGCGGTGCGCGCCACGCTGC
>JAUNTT010000165.1 GCA_030538555.1 Micrococcus sp. | reverse complement strand
CCGCCGGCCTCAGCCGTCAGCCTCAGCGACCTGGTCGGCGACCGAACTTCTTCGGCCCGGAGCCCTTGCCGCCGCTGAAACCGGAGCCGTAACCGCCAGAGCGGCCACCGAAGCCGCCGCGGCCGCCGTCGCGCCGGTCATCACGGCCGCCATCCTCACGGTCACGGCGCTTCTGCGCCGACCAGCGCGGCTTCTTGCCACCCGGAGCCGACTCGCGACGCTCGGACCAGCGATCCTCGCCACGGCGACCCGCCGAGCGGTCGGCACCGCGGGCATCATCGCGACGCTCATCCCGGTGACCACCCCAGCGCTCCGAACGCTCCCCGCCACGGCGATCATCACGGCGGTCACCGAAGCGCTGCTCGCGGCGTGCCTCGCGGTTGCCGCCGGATCGGCCGCCCCCACGCTCGCCGCGCTCGCCACGGTCATCACGTCCAGCACGGTCCTCGCGACCGCGACGATCCCCACGCTCGCCCCGCTCGTCGTCGCCGCGCTCGGCACGGGTCGGACGGCCGGAGTCGCGACGCAGACCCAGGGCACGGCCGCGCACCTCGGCGCGGGCACCGGCCTCGAGCTGCTCTCGGCTCAGATCGGCGGGCAGCTCGATGAGCGAGTGGTTGCCGCGCAGGTCGATCGCGCCGATCGCCGAGGCGGGCAGGCCCATCTCATTGGCGATCGCACCCACCAGATTGCCCGGCTTGACCCGGTCCTGATGGCCCACGGCCACCCAGTACGTGGCGTTGCCGGCGGCGGGCTCCCGCGCCGGGCCCCGCGAGCCGCGGCCGTCACGGGCGCCGCCGCGTTCGCCGCGATCCCCCCGCTCGCCGCGGCCGCCACGCTCGTCCTGACCCCGACGCCGGCCGCCCATCGGCGGCAGGTCCGGCTCGGTGGCCAACAACGGACGGCCGTTCTGCACCATCATCGCAATGGCTGCCGCCACGCGATCCGGCTCGGCCTCGTGCTGCTCCACGTAGGAGACCACCAGATCGCGGAAGACCTCGAGATCCGCGGCATCCGCCGTCTCGAGGGTCTCGGTGATCTGGTCGGCGAAGTTCTTCTTCCGCGCCGCGTTGACATCAGCGAGGCTCGGCAGCGTCATCTCCTCGACCGGCTTGCGCGTGGTCTTCTCGATGCTGCGCAGCAGGTAGCGCTCGCGCGGCGTCATGAACAGCACGGCATCACCCGTACGGCCGGCACGGCCGGTACGGCCAATGCGGTGCACGTAGGACTCGGCATCGTGGGGGATGTCGTAGTTGACCACCAGCGAGATGCGCTCAACATCAAGACCGCGGGCGGCGACGTCGGTGGCCACGAGGATGTCCACGCGGCCGGCCTTAAGGTCCTCGACGGTCTTCTCGCGCTGCTTCTGGGCGATGTCACCGGAGATGGCCACGGCGCGGAAGCCGCGCTCGCTCAGGCGGCGAGTAAGGTCCTCGGTGCCGGCTCGGGTGCGCACGAAGGCGATGACGCCGTCGTGATCCTCGGTCTCGAGGATGCGGGTGAACGCCTCCAGCTTCCACTGGTGGCCCACCTGCAGATAGCGCTGGCGGATGGTCGCGGAGGTGGTGGACTGGCGGGCCACCGCCACCTCCTGCGGGTCGTTGAGGTACTTCGCGGAGATGCGGCGAATCGCCGGGGGCATCGTCGCGGAGAACAGGCAGGTCTGCTTGGACTCGGGCGTGGACGCGAGGATGCGGTCCACCTCCTCGGCGAAGCCCATGCGCAGCATCTCATCGGCCTCATCGAGGACCATGGTCTGAAGATCGGACAGGTCCAGGGAGCCGCGCTCGATGTGGTCGATCACGCGGCCCGGCGTCCCGACGACGACCTGCGCACCCCGGCGCAGCCCGGACAGCTGCGGACCGTAGGGCGAGCCACCGTAGATGGGCAGCACGGTGACGTCGCCGAGGTGCTTCGCGTAAGAGTCGAACGCGTCGGCCACCTGCAGGGCGAGCTCGCGCGTCGGGGCGAGCACCAGCACCTGCGGCGAGCTGGCGCGGCCCACCACGTCGGCGGACTCGGCCAGCCGGGACAGGGCCGGCAGCGCGAACGCACCGGTCTTGCCGGTGCCGGTCTGGGCCAGCCCGACGACGTCGCGGCCGCCGAGCAACAGCGGGATCGTCTCGGCCTGGATCGGCGAGGGGCTGGTGTAGCCGAGGTCCTCGACGGCGGCGAGCACGCGGGCGTCGAGGCCCAGCTCGGCGAAGCCCGGCTCCTGAGAGGCGTCCTCGACCGGCGTCTCCTCAGCAGGGCTCTCGTGGGCCGGATTCTCGTGGGTCTGGGTGTCGGTCATGGAGTTAGCCTCCTGGGGCACGCACAGCGCAGAGGACCCCTCACGGCCGTGTCGGTCGCGGATCGAGACGGCGGGGTGGCGCTGCTGGGATGGGAATGGTCAACCGGCGCACTCGGCGCGACCCCCGCGGCGGCGACGTTCACCGCCCACATCCATCAGGCACACCGGCGTGGCATCACGCGTCCACGCTCACATCATCAGGGGGAAAATCCGAAGACCGGAATCACCTACTCTACGGCAGCACCCGCACCAGGTCACGATCGCCCGGCTGTGGGATTGCCCACCGGCCCCCTCCCCACCGGCCACGCGCGCTAGGCTCGGAGCGTGGAGCAGTCACCTCGAAACCACCGTCTGGCCCGGGCCGCCGGCCGCGCGACGCGCGCCTTCCGTGAGAACCAGGCCCGGGACAATCAGCGCCTGGCCCAGCGCCGCCAGGAGGAGGCCGCCGCGGACGAGCAGCGGCTGGCCCAGCGCGCGCAGGACCGCGAGCGTGACCTCGACGCGCGCGACGCCGCCGAAGTCGGGCGTGTGCACCCGCTCATGTCCTGGGCGCGCCGCTGGTGGCTCGGTATCAGCCTGGCCCTGTTCGCCCTGGCCGCCGTGTTCATCTACCGCGGTGTCCAGGCCGGCCCGGATGGAGAGGTCGTCGACGTCATGACCGGCTTGGCCTCGGTGGGTCCCCTGGGCGGAGCCAACGGACAGTACGCCCTCGGCACGGTCGCGATCGTGCTGGGTCTCGTGGCGGCCTGGGGCACGCTCAGCCTGTACCGCCGCCATCCCAGCGCGGTGTCCACCCTGACCACCTTGACGGCGGTGGTGGCCGTGCCCTCGCTGCTGCGCGGCAACCCGTTCCTCATCATGCTCGCGGCCCTGCTCGTGATCGGGGCCGTGCTGGTGTGGCTGCCGCCCGTGCGCTCCCGCCTGCGCGGGACGCGGCACCGCGATCCTCGGCCGGTCAGTCCTCGACCGGGCGCGTCGGGCTGACGCGCACGGTGGCCGCGGCGTCGTCGTACTCCATGACACGGCGTCCGCCGATGAACACCTGACGGGCCCGCTGCATCACGTCCAGCGGATCCCCGGACCACAGCACCAGGTCCGCGTCCTTGCCCACGGCCAGCGATCCGATGCGGTCGTCCAGTCCCAGTACGCGGGCGGGATTCAGGGTGATGGCGCGCAGCGCGGTCTCGCGATCCAGCCCCTCCTTCACCGACAGGCTGGCCTGGTGGACCAGGAAGTTCACCGGGATGACCGGGTGGTCCGTGATGATGCTGATCTCA
>JAUNTT010000164.1 GCA_030538555.1 Micrococcus sp. | reverse complement strand
CGTCGAGCGCCTGGTATCCCTCGCGCCCCGCCCGCCCCTCCAGCGGCTCGGGCTCGGCGCCGTCGCGCACGGGGGAGCGGCCGTCGTCGTGGGAATCCGGCACCGGGCTGGTGGCCGCCACGGCGGAGGGGGCATCGGGGGTGCGCAGGGTGTACTCCTTGACGCACAGCACCGGCTGGTCGAGGTCCTGGATCAGCTCGTCAGAGACGGAGCCCATCACGAAGCGACCGAAGCCGCCGCGGCGTCGCAGCCCGATCACCACGATCGAAGGATCCAGCTCCGCGGCCACATCCTTCATCTCCTGGGAGGTGGACCGGCCGCGCGCGTACTGCCGGAACTCGGTCTGCACGCCGGAGCCGTCGAGCAGCTGCTGCAGCTCGCGCTGTTGGGCCTCGGTGATGAGGTTGGCGTTGCGGTGCTCGCCGCCGGGGCCGGCGTTGACCACCACCACGCGCTCACCGGTGGAGCGGGCGATGTCCAGAGCCTTGTTCAGGGCGGCCAGGGACTCGGGTCGCGGGGCGTAGCCCACCAGGATGGTCATGTGCGTTCCTCCACTGTCCTGATGTGTCAGTCCGGCAGGCGGCGCGGACCACCCTCACTCTACGACGCGACCCGACGCCGCAGCACCGGCTGGGGACACGGCCCGTCGCGTCGGCGTCGTGCGCGGCGCATCACCGGAGCAGCGGCACCGATGTGCGGCGCACCTCAGGCGCGGTCCTGGAGATAGCGCAGGTGGGCGGCCATGGTCTGGGCGGCGACCTCGAGGACCTTGCCCTCCGCTTCCGGATAGACCAGGGCGGCCAGATCGCGCGGGTTGATCGAGTGCACCGCGCCCTCGGGCAGGGTCGCGAGCTGGTCCTTCACCTGCTGGATCCGCTGCCGCCGATGCGTCAGATACTGCCCCGCCACCTCCTCGAGCGAGGGCAGGCTCGGCCCGTGGGCCGGCAGGACCCGCGCCGGGCCCTCGTCCTGGAGCAGCGAGAGGGAGGCGAGGTAGTCCTCGAGGGTGCCGTCCGGGTGGTCGAGCATGGTGGTTCCCTGGCCGAGGATCGTGTCGCCCGTGAGCACGGCACCGTCGGTGCCCGCGGAGGGCACGGAGAAGCAGAACGAGTCGGACGTGTGGCCCGGCGTGTGGAGCGCGTGGATCACGGTGTCCCCGGCGACGATCCGCTCCCCGTCCTCGAGCACGGTGCCCGCGCCGCGGCAGAACTTCTCGCGGCCCGCGCGAGCATCCGCGCCGGTGGCCTCGTGGAAGAGGTCGAGGGCACCCGTGTGGTCCTCGTGCCAGTGGGTGAGCAGAATCAGGGAGATGGTCCGGCCCTCGGAGGCCTCGAGGACGGCGTCGAGATGCGCCCGCGCCCCCTCGGCCGGACCCGGGTCCACCACCACGCAGGAGTCAGAGCCTGGCGCGCCGATCAGGTACGTGTTGGTCCCGGACAGGGTCATGGGGGAGGGATTGTCTGCGGTGACGCAGTTGACGAACGGGCAGGGATTCAACCCGGGCGTGGTGGAGCTGGAAGCCATACGGTGGAGTCTATGGAAAACACGAAGGGCGCATACGTGACTGACGGTGCCGAGTTCACGCGAGACACCACCTACATCACGGATCGGATCGTGGCCGACGTCGACGCGGTCCAGGCCGCCGACGTCGAGGAGGTCTCGAAGGTCGGCCGCGTGGGCGGGGGACTCACCGAGGGTGCTCAGGCCTGGCCCGTGGAGGCCGGCCGCTACCGGCTCGTGGCCGCGCGCGCGTGCCCGTGGGCGAACCGGGCGATCATCGTGCGCCGGCTGCTGGGCTTGGAGGACGCGATCTCCCTCGGCACTCCCGGCCCGGTGCACGACGCGCGCTCCTGGACCTTCGACCTCGACGAGGGCGGCAAGGACCCAGTGCTCGGCACCGAGCGCCTGCAGGAGAACTACTTCGCCCGCTTCCCGGACTACCCCCGCGGGATCACCGTGCCGGCGATGGTGGACGTGCCCAGCGGCGGCGTCGTCACCAATGACTACCCGCAGCTCACCCTCGACTTCTCCACCGAGTGGACCGCCTTCCACCGCGAGGGTGCCCCCCAGCTGATCCCCGACGCCGGCCCGGCCCGGGACGAGATGTTCGAGGTCATCGAGCGCATCTTCACCGAGGTCAACAACGGCGTGTACCGGTGCGGTTTCGCCGGCTCGCAGGAGTCCTACAACGAGGCCTACGAGCGGCTGTGGACCGCGATGGATTGGCTCGAGGAGCGGCTCGCGGGCCAGCGCTACCTGATGGGCGAATCGATCACCGAGGCCGATGTCCGCCTGTTCACCACACTTGTGCGCTTCGACCCGGTCTACCACGGGCACTTCAAGTGCAACCGCAACAAGCTGACCGAGATGCCGGCCCTGTGGGGGTATGCGCGCGATCTGTTTCAGACCCCCGGCTTCGGGGACACCGTGGACTTCCAGCAGATCAAGGACCACTACTACGTGGTGCATGAGGACGTGAATCCCACGCAGATCGTGCCGCTGGGCCCCGAGCTGGAGTCGTGGCACAGCACGCACGGGCGAGAGGACCTTGGCGGCTCCCCCTTCGGTGACGGGACCCCACCGGCCAGTGAGTGAAGCCTCACCTGCCTAGCGGGCGCCGACCACCAGACGCACCATGGGCGCATGAGCAAAGTTCTTCTCGCCCATGAAGGCGGCCCGGATCCCGTTCCTCAGCACCGCGGCCACGAACCGCACAGCTCCTCCGGCATGGCCCACCGCCTCAACTGGCTGCGCGCCGGCGTGCTCGGCGCCAATGACGGCATCGTTTCCGTCGCGGCCACGGTGGTCGGCGTCGCCGGTGCCACGACGGGCAACACCGCGGTGCTGGTGGCCGGCACCGCCGCCGTCGTGGGTGGAGCGATCTCCATGGCCCTGGGCGAGTACGTCTCCGTGTCCTCGGCCTCCGACAGCCAGAATGCGTTGATTGCGAAGGAGCGCCGCGAGCTCGAGGAAGACCCCGAGGGCGAGTTCCTGGAGCTGAAGGGCCTCTACATGGAGCAGGGCCTCAGCGAGCGGACCGCCCATCAGGTGGCCGAGGAGCTCACCACCCATGACGCCCTCGGGGCGCATCTGCGCACCGAGCTGCACATGGACGAGGACGAGGTGGTCAGCGCCTGGCACGCCGCTGGCGCGTCCTTCCTCGCCTTCGTGATCGGTGCGCTGTTGCCGTTCCTGACGATCGTGCTGGCCCCCGAGGAGATCCGTGTGGGCCTCACCTTCGCCGTCACGCTGGTCGCGTTGGGCATCACCGGTGCCACGGGCGCGGCCCTGGGCGGCGCGCGCGTGCTGCCCGCCACCCTGCGTGTGGTGATCGGCGGAGCTCTGGCGCTCGCCGTGACCTTCGGCGTCGGCGCGTGGCTGGGCACCTCCGGCGTCGTCTGACGTACCCCGCGCGGCTCTGCAGTGCCAGCACCCCACGCCACCCCCGCCACCCACCTCGCCTCGTGAAACTCGGGCACGCAGATGACCCACTCAAGGGCCGTTTTGGGGCCTTGAGTGGGTCATCTGCGTGCCCGAGTTTCGAAGGGTGGGGGGAGGAACTGTCACGACGCC
>JAUNTT010000163.1 GCA_030538555.1 Micrococcus sp. | reverse complement strand
GTGTCGCGCCCCGCCCGCCGGTCTGGTCGCCCCCCTACCAGAACTGGACGCCCTGGGCCTGGGACGCCGCACGGAACTCAGGCGGCGGGACGAAGTCTTGCTCTCATGGCCGCCGCCATGATGCGACGTTGGATCTCCGCCGGATCAGCAAGCTCGCGCCAGGTGACGCGGACGACCTCGAAGCCCCGATCACTGATCTGGCGCTGCCGCCACTTCTCTTTCAAGAGAGCCTCCTTGCCCTCGACACCTTCGTACTTCATCTCACCGTCGAACTCGACGACCACGCGCCCGTCCACCAAGAAGTCGGCGCGGTAGGGAGTGCCGGGGACGGCGAACTGGGAGACGACCGAGAGCGCCTGTCCCATCAGAACGAGTCGGAGGAGTGACTCTCCGGGCGACTCCGCTCGCGCGTCGGCCTGCTCAAGCACGGTGGTCGCGGCGGTGATGCCGCGGCGCAGGCGTCCAGATTCGAGGATGGCCGCAAGCGCCTCCCGGCTGGTGAGCTTGCGGTGCAGGCAGGCGTCCGTCGCCACGATGCCGGGCCGGACGCCGTAGCGCGCGGCCACTTGAAGGCAGGCGAATCCAGGGTCGAGCGAGGGAAGTCCGGCAACGGTGACGACGGGGTCACTCGGGCGGAGGACGTGACGGTGCAGCGATGGATACACCCGGCTGCTCTTGCGCGCGTCGGCGATATGAACCTGGTTCATGGCGACCCCGATCAGGGGAACCTCGTACAGGGCCAGGGCCGACTGATGGCTCGCGAACGCCAGCGGGTCAGTCTTGAGGATGGCGCGGGTGAGCAGCGCGTGACGCTCCTCCGGCGTCCGATCGGCCTCCGGGAGGTAGACGTTGTACATGGCGTGCTCCAGCTGTCCGTCGAGAACGAGGCGTCGGCACTGCATTGCAGTCACGCCGAGACCGCGTGCGTCAGCCGCAGTGATGAAGCCTTGGTGGTGGGCCAAGTTCAAGAGGTCGTCCATGTCTCTTTACATTGGGCAAAGCGGCTTGATCTCGGTCAGGCAATTTCTTCGCCTGTGGACAACGCGGTTGGGTCAGAACGGCTGTCCACAGGGGCCTTGGAGTGGGGTGATCAGGTCGGGGGTGCCGCGACACTCAGCAAACTAACGCTAGGGCGGGAATATCTTCCTGCGCTGACGTTAGCTCGCTGAGTGTCGCGCCAATCGGCGCAGCCGAGATCACTCGGTGCAGATCAGGTGGGCCACCATGGCCGTCCAGCCGGTTTGGTGGGCGGCGCCCAGGCCCGCGCCGGTATCGCCGTCGAAGTACTCCGAGAAGGTCGGATGCGCTGCCCACAACGGCCCGGTCGGCTGGCCGTACGGGTCACCGGGACGCCGCCCGTCCGGTCCCAGCCGGAACAGGTTCACCAGGCGGCGCTCGAGGTCGTAAGCGGCCTCATCCAACGTCACGTAGTTCCCCGAGCCCGTCGGCAGCTCGACCTGCACATCACGCCCGGCCGCGCGGCCGTAGACGTGCAGGGCGTCCAGCAGCAGGATGTTCGTCGGGAACCACACCGGCCCGCGCCAGTTCGAGTTGCCGCCGAACATCGGCGAATCAGACTCACCCGACACATACGCGATCGACATCTCCTCGCCGCGGAAGTGGATGGTGTGCCCATCCCGGTACGCCGCCGACAAGGACCGAATCCCGTGCTCAGACAAGAACTCCGACTCATCGAACATCCGCGACAACACCCGCTGCAGCCGATCCTTCGGGACGATCGCGAACGTCAGCTCGGTGCCGTCGCCATCCGCGTCCGGCGTCGGCGTCAGCAGCTGACCTAACCGCCCCGGGAACCGGCGCTGCAACCACCGCAGCCGCGCGGTGTAGTCGGTCAACTCCGCGGGCACCCAGTCGGGCGCCACGGCGACGGCCATCAGCGGCAACAACCCGACCAGCGACCGCACCTGCAGCTTCACCGACTCCGATGCGTCGTCGCGCACGAGCACGTCGTAGAAGAAGCCGTCCTCCTCGTTCCACAGCGAGGTCTGATCAGGCCCGAACGCGTCCATCGCCTCGGCAATCGCCACGAAACGCTCGGTGAACGTCGTCGCCAGGTCGTCCCACGCGTCGTCGCGCCGCGCCAACTCCAAACTCATCTTCAGCATCGACAAACAGAAGAACGCCATCCAGCTCGTCGCGTCCGACTGCTCGAGAATCCAGCCGTCCGGCACGTCGTGAGAGCGGTCGAACACCGAGATGTTGTCGAGCCCCAAAAATCCACCCGAGAACAACTGCGACCCGTTCAAGTCCGTCCGGTTCACCCACCACCCGAAGTTCAGCAGCAGTTTGGTGACGATGCGGACCAGGAACTCGTGATCCCACGCGCCATCAGCCAAGTACACCTGATAGGCCGCCCACGCGTGGACCGGCGGGTTCACGTCGCCGAAATCCCACTCATACGCCGGCAGCTGGCCATCGGGGTGCTGCGCCCACTCGCGACACATCAAGATCAGCTGGTTCTTCGCGAACGCCGGGTCGACGTGTGCCAGCGCCACGCAGTGGAACGCCGAATCCCACACGGCAAACCACGGGTACTCCCACGCGTCGGGCATCGAGATGATGTCGGCCAAGTACAGGTGCGTCCAGTCGGCATTGCGCGAGCGCGGCGGCGGAGGAGGCCCGACCGGATCGCCCTCGAGCCATTCAGCGACCGGGTAGCGGTAGTGCTTGCGCCCCCACAGCAGCCCGGCGAACGCCCGGCGCGCGATCAGGGCGTCCTCGTCGTTGATCTTCTCCGGAATCACCGAGCCGTAGAACTCGTCCGCCTCCTCGCGTCGGTTGCGCAGGATCGACTCGAACGCCTCCCCGAACGGACGCCCACCCAACGGTTCGTCGCGCAGACGCAGGTTCACCGTCACGGTCTCGCCGGGCGCCACCGAATCGAAATGCCACCTCAGCGCCACCTTCGTGCCCGACTGGGCGGGGTTCAACAACGAACGATCGCCATGCACGATCGCGCGGTCGATCGCCGACTTCGGGTGCGCCGAGCGACGTTCCTGGCCCCACGTCAGTTCCTCGTCGGTCTCGTTCTCGCAGAACAACAGCTCCGGCGAGCCCTCGCCATACAGCGCGTACGCGCCCAAGAAACCATGCCGCGCCTCGACCGCGACCACGCCGCCCGCCGACAGCTCCGGCGGGGCGATCTGGCGAATGATGGGACGCCGCTCGTCGCGTCCCCACGACCACGTGTTGCGGAACCACAGCTGAGGCACCAGATCCAACGGGGCGGCGTCCGGACCATGATTCGTCGCAGTGATCTGCACGCAGATGTCATCGGGTGCGCCCTTGGCGTGGGTGACCATGATGTCGAAGAAGCGGTCACCCTCGAGCACGCCCGTGTCAGCCAGTTCGTACTCGAACTCGTCGCGGCCGCGCTCGGCGTTGACCCGGCGCAACTCCTCGTACGGGAAGGCCGCTTGCGGGTAGCGGTACAGCTGCTGGGCCCACGAATGAGTGGGAGTGGCGTCGACGTCCCACCAGAACTCCTTGACGTCCTCGCCGTGGTTGCCCTCAGGATTGCCGAGGCCGAACCAGCGCTCCTTCAAGCGATCGTCAGAGCCGTTCCAGCACGCCACCGCCAAGTTCAAGAACCCGTAGCGATCGCACA
>JAUNTT010000019.1:22993-26216 GCA_030538555.1 Micrococcus sp. | reverse complement strand
CTCGCCGTCCACCTCGCCGTCGGCCTCGGCGAGGGCCCGTTCGCTGGCGCGCGCGCGACGACCCAGCCCGGTGGAGCCTGTCCCGGGGGAGCCGGTCCCCGTGGATCGCGGGCGCCGGTGCGGGCTCACGTTCTCAGGCGGGCCGGATGACGTAGCCGGCGCCGCGCACGGTGTGGATCATGGGATCGCGGCCGGCGTCGATCTTCTTGCGCAGATAGGAGATGTAGAGCTCCACGATGTTGGCGCTGCCGCCGAAGTCGTAGCCCCAAACCTGGTCCAGGATCTGCGCCTTGGAGAGCACGGTGCGCACATTGCGCATGAGGTACTGCAGCAGGTTGAACTGCGTGGCCGTGAGCTCGAGCTGGTCACCGGAGCGGGTCACCTCGTGCGTACGGGTGTTCATCACGAGATCCCCGACGACGAGCACCTCAGCTCCGGGTGCCACCAGGCCGGTGCGCTGAACGAGGCGATGCAGCCGGATGAGCACCTCCTCCATGGAGAAGGGCTTGGTGACGTAGTCGTCGCCGCCCGCGGCCAGGCCGGCGACGCGGTCATGCGTGGCGTCCTTGGCGGTGAGGAACATGACGGGCATGTCAGGCCAGTGGGCGCGCAGGTGGCTGAGGACCTCGAGGCCGTCCATGTCCGGGAGCATGACGTCGAGAATGGCGACATCCGGCTGCTCAGCCTTGCCCTTCTCCACCGCGGTGGCACCGTCGTGAGCGACCATCGTCTCCCAACCGCAGAGCGAGAGTCCCATGGAGACGAGGTCCGCGATCATGGGCTCGTCATCGACGACGAGCGCGCGCACGGGAGCGCCGTCGGGATGGTGCAGCTTGGGCAGGACGGACTGGAGCTGGGCCAATGACGTCGGCGCGGTGGCCGTGCTGTGGTCGCTCACGTGGACTCCTCGCTTCGGGCTCCCGCGCACCCCCGGTACGCGGCTTTCGCCCATGATAGGTGCCTTTGGCTCCGACTCAACTGAGAAGTCAGTGTTCCACGGGGCGCATGGCCCAATGAATAGCGAGGGTCCCGAAGAGGTGCGTTTCGTGGCCGACGTTGACGAATCCAGCATCCGTCAACAGTCCGGCGATCTCGGCGGGCGTCTTGAACGCCCGTGTCGAAGAACTCAGATACTCGTAGGCGTCGGGCGTGTTGGTGATGAGGCGCGCGACCCGCGGCACCACGTGCTGGATGTAGAAGGTGGAGAACGGCTTGACGATGCTCTCCGGCGCCGGGGAGGTCTCCAGCGCGGCCATCCACCCCCCGGGGCGCAGCACGCGGAACTGCTCGGCGAGCGCGGTGGGGATGTCGCTGACGTTGCGCAGCAGGTAGCCGTGCGTGACGGAGTCGAAGGACTGGTCCTCGAAGGGCAGGTCCAGGGCGTCGGCCTCGACCCACTCGACCTTGTCCCCGTTCTCCCGACGCCGGCCGACCTCCATCATCTCCGGCGCGAAGTCCGCGCCCACCACCTCGGCACTCGGGTGCTGGCGGAGGATCTCGAGGGCGAGGTCGCCGGTGCCGGTCGCCAGATCCAGGACGCGGGCGTGGTCCGGGATGTTGGCGCGGGCGATGGTGTGGCGGACGAGCCGCGGCTCCTGACCCCAGGTCATGACGGCGTTCATCAGGTCATAGCGGCCGGCGATGCCATTGAACATGGCGGCAACGCGCGCGCCGTGGTCCGCGCTGCGCTGCTCGGCGCGGCCCTGGGGCTGGCTGGAGGGGGACGCGGGAGAGTCAGTCACGTCCCCCACGGTAGTCGTAGCGGGCGGGTGCGCGCGGATCGCGGTGGTCCGGGCTCCGCACCCTGCTCTGCACCGACGCCCGTTCCCCGTGAGCTCGGACACTCTTCGTCACACCGCGTTGCCAGCCAACTTAGGGTGCACTAACCTGATCGCATTACGTCATGCCGACGTAGCGTATTCGCCGCCCGCCTCGCTGATGCCAGCCCGGTGCTCACCCGCCCCGGGCTCACCGACACCGTGCCCACCAGCCCGGTGCTGACCCAGCCCGGCGTGCGGTCCGTCGTGAAAGGCCCACCGTGTCCTCTTCCCCCCTGGCGTCCTCGGGCGCCCGTGCTCTCAGCCGCCGCTCGATCCTGGGCGCCGGCGGCCTCGGCCTGGCGCTGTTTCTCTCCGCGTGCTCCACCGGACCGCAGGGGTCCAGCGCGGACACCTCCGCGACGCCGACCACTTCCGGCGAGGCCACCGCCACCGACGCCTTCCCGGTGAGCATCGAGCACGTCTACGGCACCACGGAGATCCCGGCCGAGCCCACCCGCGTGGCCACCGTCGCCTGGGTGAACCAGGACGTCTCCCTGGCTCTCGGCGTGGTGCCCGTAGGCATGGCCGCCGTGGAGTTCGGCGGCAATGACAACCGCTCCACGGACTGGTTCGACGCCGCCCTGGCCGAGATCGACGGCGCCGAGGAGCCCGCGAAGTGGTCCGAGGCGGACGGTCTGGACTTCGAGGCCATCGCCGCCGTGCAGCCGGACCTGATCCTTGCCGTGTACTCCGGGATCTCGCAGGAGGACTACGACCGCCTCTCCCAGATCGCGCCCACCGTGGCCTATCCGAAGGACGTCCCCGCCTGGGGCACGTCCTGGCAGGATTCGGTGCTCATCACGGGCCGCGCCCTGGGCCGTACCGCGCAGGCCGAGAGCCTCGTCAACGACCTGCAGACGCAGATCGCGGAGACCGCCAGCCAGTACCCGGCCCTGCAGGGCGCCACCTTCCTCTACGGCACCGTGGACCCGGAGGCCGCCGAGCAGATCAGCCTCTACACCGACGCGGACAACCGCCCGAAGTTCCTCAAGTCCTTGGGCATGCAGCAGGCCCCCGTCATCGCGGACAACGCCGCGGACGACTCCGCCTTCTACATCACCTGGACGCCCGAGCGAGCCGATGAGCTCGTCTCCGATGTCCTGATCTCCTGGGCCGCCAGCGACGCCGTTGCCGAGGCCATCGCCGCCGATCCACTGCTGAGCCAGATCCCGGCGGTGGCCAACAACGCGCTGGTCCTGCAGGTGGATCAGCAGGAGGTCCTCTCGGTGTCCGCACTCTCCCCGCTGTCCATCCCCGTGGCGCTGGAGAAGATCGTGCCGCCCATCGCCGAGGCCGCCGCCGCCACGCAGGGCTGACCCGCCGCACGTGTCCACCCTCGCCCCCTCCGCCGCGGGGGGGGGGGGGGCCGCCGCCCGGGGGGGCGCCGCGCGCGCGCGGCGCCC
>JAUNTT010000019.1:18148-22983 GCA_030538555.1 Micrococcus sp. | reverse complement strand
GAGACCGTCGTCCGGGTCTCGCCGAGCGCGCGTCAGCGCCACCGGCCTGGTGGTGGCACCCAGCGTGCTGCTGATCGTCCTCTCGGTCACCGCGCTGGCAGTCGGGGCGCGCTCCGTCGAGATCACGACGACGCTGCACACCCTGGCCACGGTCCTCACCGAGGGTCTCAGCCCGGCCGCAGCGGCCGGCATGGACGCCGCCGCGGTCACCTCGCGCATTCCGCGCACGCTCACCGCCGCCCTGGTGGGCGCCGCCCTGGCGGTCGCCGGTGCCGCCCTGCAGGGCGCGACCCGCAACCCCCTCGGCGATCCCGGTCTGCTCGGGCTCTCTGCGGGGGCCTCCCTGGCGATGGCGCTCGGCATTGCGGCCGGTGCGGCCACCTCCACCCCGATCATCATGGCGCTGGCCGTCGCCGGCACGTTGGTGGCCGCCGTCGTCGTCTATGCCGTGGCCGCGGCAGCCTCTCGCGTGGGCCGCACGCCGGGCTCGCCCTCCCCGCTGTCTCTCGTGCTCGCGGGCGCGGCGGTCACGGCCGGGGCGACGGCGCTGACCACCGCGCTGCTCGTCCTGGCCCCGCCGGTCATGGAGCGCTTCCGCTACTGGACCGTGGGCACCGTGGCGCGCGCGGATCTCGGTGAGGCCCTGCTGATCGGACCGGTCATCCTCGCGGGTATCGTCGTCGCGATCCTCGCCGCCCCCGGGCTGGACGCGATCGCCCTCGGCGACGATCTGGCCCACGGCCTCGGCTCCCGCCCAGGGCGCACCCGCGCCCTGCTGCTGTTGGTCACCGTGGTGCTCACCGGTGCCGCGGTGGCGCTGGCGGGGCCGGTGGGCTTCATCGGGCTGATCGTGCCGCACGCCGTACGCCGGCTGCGCCCGCCCACCACGCGGGCGCTCATGATCGGCTCGGCGCTGTGGGGCGCGGTGCTCGTGGTGGCCGCGGACATCCTCGGACGCACCGTGGTGGCCCCGGCCGAGATCCACCTGGGCATCACCACCGTCCTGCTCGGCGTGCCTGTCCTGCTGGTGCTGCTGCGCCGCACGGGGGTCAGCGCATGAGCACGACGACGCCGCTCCCCTCCGCCGCAACGCCCGCCTCGAGCGGTGGGTCCGCCGCCACGGTCCACCGCCTGCGACTGCGCGGCGCCCGCCGCGTGGCGCTGTGCATCGTGGCCCTGGCCGCCCTGCTGTCCGGGCTGATGCTCGCCCGCGTCCTGCTGGGCACCTTCACCGTCACCCCGGCCGACTTCGTGCGCATCCTCAGCGGTGAGACCATCCCGGGGGCCAGCTACATCGTGCTGCAGGAGAAGCTCCCGCGCGCCGTGGCCGCGGCCCTGGCCGGCGCCGCGCTGGGTGCTTCGGGCGCGCTGTACCGGCGCACGCTGCGCAACCCGCTGGCGTCCCCGGACATTCTGGGGGTGACCGTGGGGGCGGCGGCCGGCGTCGTGACGTTCATGGCGCTCAGCGCCGGACAGCTCGGCGGCACGTCCACCTCCCTGCGCGCTCTGGCGGCGCTCGTCGGTGCCCTGCTCGCGAGCCTGGCGGTGTTCGCGGCGGCGCGCAGCATCGGCGGGGCGCGGTTCATCGTGGCCGGGATCGGGGTGGCTGCGGGAGCGCAGGCGATCATCGCGGGGCTGATGCTGAGTCTCTCCCCGCATGACCTGCAGGCGGCCACCGTGTGGATCGCCGGGTCGCTGACCGGGGTCACGTGGGAGCGCATCGGGCTGCTCGCGGCCGCACTCGTGGTGCTGCTGCCGGTGGGAGGACTCCTGCACACTCGACTCGCCGCCCTGGACCTGGGCACCGACCTCGCCCACTCCCTGGGTGCCCGGCCGCGACGCCTCGGCGCGGCAGCCCTCGGCGTCGGTGCCCTGCTCGCCGCCGCGGCCACCGCCGCCGTCGGGCCGCTGGCCTTCGTGGCCCTGCTCTCCACACCGCTCGCCCTGGGCCTGACCCGGGGGCGCCCCAGCCTTGCCGTCGCCGCGCTCACCAGTGCGGTGCTCGTGGTGACCGCCGACCTCGTGGCCGCCGAGGCCGTCGGCCTGCTCTTCGACGGCACCCGCCTGCCCACCGGCGTGCTCACGGGGGCGGCCGGCGCACCCCTGATGCTGTGGCTGCTCCTGACCACCGGACGGAATCCCTCATGACCCTGACACCGACCGCGGCGGCGGCACCCACCCCCGCCGCGCCCAGCACCCCGACGACGCCGCCCACCCCGGCTCTCGAGGCCCGGGGCGTGCGCCTGGCCTACGGATCCGGGGCGCCGGTGATCGAGGACCTGAGCCTGCGCATCCCTGCGGGCCAGGTGACCGCGATCATCGGGGCGAACGGCTGCGGCAAGTCCACGCTGCTGCGCGCGCTGACCCGGCAGCTACCGCTGAGTGCGGGGTCGCTGCACGTGCACGGCGCGGACATCGCCGGCATCTCCGCGCGGGACTACGCGCGCACCGTCGCCCTGCTGCCCCAGCACCCCGTGGCTCCGGAGGGCATGACGGTCGCCCAACTGGTGGAGCGCGGCCGGCTGCCCCACCGCGGCTTCTTCGGCTCGCGGGCCCGCGGGGACGACGACGCCATCGCCGCCGCCCTGGCCCTCACCGACCTCACGGAGCTGGCTGAGACCGAGGTGGCGCGACTCTCCGGCGGTCAGCGGCAGCGCGCCTGGCTGGCCCTCGTGCTCGCCCAACAGACCCCCGTGGTCCTGCTCGACGAACCCACCTCCTACCTGGACCTCAGTCACCAGGTCGAGGTCCTGGACCTCGTGCGGCGCCTGCCCGACCCGCGGCACGCCACCGGACTCACCGACTCCGCCGCGAGCCCGGACGACACCGCAGGGCTCGCCGATGGCCCCAGCACGCCGCGCGCGACCGTCGTCGCCGTGCTGCACGAGCTGAACATGGCAGCCCGCGCGGCCGATCACCTCGTGGCCATGGCGGACGGCGCCGTCGTCGCCACGGGCACGCCTGCCGAGGTGCTCGTCCCCGACGTGCTGGACCGGGTGTTCGGGCTCGACGCCGACGTCATCACCGACCCCCTGCTCGGCCATCCCGTGGTGCTGCCCCGGGGAAGGAAGGACCGCTCATGAGCGAGGCCATGTTCATCGCCCACACCCGCGTCGTCTCCGTGGAGCAGCCCTGCCGTGGGTTCCGACGCATCGTGCTCGCTGGCCCGGACCTGGAGGCCGCGAGCGAGGACCTGCTGGGTCTGCTGCCGCCCGGCGTCGCGGATCTGCACGCCCTGTACCGCGGCTTCCGACCGCGCCGGGACGCCTACATCAAGGTCTTGATTCCCCCGCCGGGCGGCGTCTCCGCCGACCCCGATCTCAGCGCGGGCTTCCGCCAGGGCTTCCTCGCTCTCGCCGAGGAGGAGCGCGGCTGGATGCGCACCTACACGGTCCGCTCGGCCGGGCGGACCCGCGTGGACGGAGCGCTCGTGCCGGCGCTGACCATCGACGTCGTGCTCCACGGCGATCCGCAGGACACGACGGATCCGCATCAAGGGCCCGGGCTGCGCTGGGCGCGCGAGGTGAGCGCCGGGGACAGCGTCAACATCCTCGTGCCCACCTCCGGGGCGCCCGCGTGGTCCGGGTGGCGGGACACGCACGCCCGCCGCGTGCTGGCCGTGGGCGATGAGACCGCGGTGCCCGCCCTGATCTCGATCGCCGAGGAGCTCGCGGATCCCTTCGGCGGCTTCAGCGGCCAGGCCGATCTGGTCCTCGAACTGCCCGACGGCGCCGAGGCCGCCGATCTCATCGCCGAACGTCTCGCGGTGCCCGAGCACTGGGATCCGCAGCGGCCCACCACGGTGGCCGAGCACGGCCGGGTGCGCCTGCATGTGGGGCACCGGCGTGCGGACCAGACGCCCGGCGTGTGGGCGGAGTCCCGGCTGCGGGCGCTGCTGGGCGTGGGCGCGCCGGCGCTGGTGGGGGCCGGCGTCGGGACGAGTGGCGGTGCTGGGATGGGTGTTGTGGCAGGCGGCGGCGTCGGGATGGGTGACGGCGGGACGGTGGGCGCCGACGACGACGGGGGCCGCGACTGGAGCCTGGCCACCGTGGCCGATCATGAGCGGCCCGAGACCTCGCTGTTCCTGGCCGGTGAGGCCTCGATGGTGCGGACCCTGCGGCGGCTCAGCGTGAACGAGGCGGGCATCCCCAAGGCGCACATCTCCTTCATGGGCTACTGGCGGGCGGGTCAAGCCGAGAGCTGAACGGCGCGGGACCCCAGGCCCTGACGAGTGCGCGCCCGCGCTTCTAGGGTGGAGGGCATGACTGAGACCCTGATCTTCGGCGGCCACGGCAAGATCGCCCTGCTGGCCGCGCCCCTGCTCACCGACGCCGGACACCACGTCACCTCCGTGATCCGCAAGGACGAGCAGGTGGCCGACGTCGAGGCCACCGGTGCCACGGCGCTGGTCCTGGACATGGAGTCGGCCTCGCACGATCAGCTCGTGGACGCGCTGCGCGGCAAGGACGCGGTGGTGTTCTCGGCGGGGGCCGGGGGCGGCAATCCCGCCCGCACCCGCGCGGTGGACTATGAGGCCGCCGTCGCGACGATGCGCGCGGCCGAGGCCGCCGGGGTCGCGCGCTATGTGATGGTCTCCTACCTGGGTGCATCACTCGACCACGGCCTGGACGTCGATGACGACTTCTACCCCTACGCACAGGCGAAGGCCGAGGCCGATGAGGTGCTGCGCGGCACCTCCCTGGACTGGACGATCCTGGCGCCGTCGCTGCTCACGGAGCACGAGGGCACCGGCCGCGTGACCGTCAATCCGGACCTCGACACCGACGACGCTCCCGCTTCGGAGACCTCCCGCGCCAACGTCGCCGCGGCCATCG
>JAUNTT010000019.1:0-18138 GCA_030538555.1 Micrococcus sp. | reverse complement strand
CGCTGGCGGAGCCCGCCACGTCTGGTCACATGATCGAGTTCGTGGACGGTGACACGGACCTGGCTGATGCCTTCGCGGGCTTGAGCACGCAGCCCGGGGACGCGGACGCGCGCTCCCGTCAGGCCTGAGCGGTCTGCGCTGGCCTTGAGCGCGAAGAAGCGCGCCGCGCACCGCGTGAGCACGGACCACATCGAGACGACGCCGGCCGGGTTCTACGACACCCCCCGCCTGGAGTGCGGTGATGTGTGCCTCGAACCGGCCAACGGCAATCATGCCGAACAGCTACGCGAGTTGATGCACGACCGCGATGTCATGGTGCTCACCGGCTCCGTGAACTCCTCCGCCCGCGCCGACGCGCTGTCCTCCGGCGCGGCCGAGAAGGAGGTGGCGGTTGCCCAGCTCGAGGAGATCTACGACGACTGGTCCGTCGACGAGATGCGGGCGGTGTGGGTCATCGTCTACCGGGGCGAGCTGGTCGGCGAGATCCTGCTGCTGGATCTGGACGCACGGAATCGGGCCTGCGGGCTGCGCCTGTGGGTGGCCGGTCAGACCGGGCGTGGGATCGGCGGGACCGCGATTCGCTTGGCACTGGCCTACGCCTTCGAGCAGGTCGGGCTGCACCGGGTGTTCCTCGAGGTCTACGACCACAACCCCCGTGCCCGTCGCCTGTACGAGCGGCTGGGCTTCGTCCACGAGGGCACGCAGCGCGATGCCCTGCTCTTCGACGACGCCTGGGTGGATGCCCACATGATGTCGATGCTCGCGAGCGAGTGGGCCGCGCAGCACGGCCGGGAGGTCTGAGCGAGTTCGGCTGGCGGACGTCAGCCCTGCAACGCGCGCAGCTCCACGGGCTGCCCGCACGCGTAGGAGGCCCGCCCGGCCAGGGCCCGAGCAGCCGCCTCATCAGCCGCCTCCACAATCCAGAAGCCGCCGAGTAGCATGTCGCCGCTGGACATCGTCCCCTCGATGACGCGCTCGGCAGCGGTCGCCTCCTCGAGGTGGGCAGCGTCCGTGGCGTCGACGACGACGGCCTCTTCCGGCGGCGTGAGCCCGCCAGCCCCGACGAACGCGCCCGTGTCCTGGAGGTGGGTATTGAACTCGTTGACACGCTCGAAGGCGCGACGCATGTCGTCCTCGGAGTCATAGGCGGTGCCGGCGGCATGCACGCCCGGGGCGTGCCACACGGAGATCAGGTACTGGCTCATGCCGTCATTGGATCATGGGTGACACAGCACCGTCTACGCGCACGGGCGTTGCGCAGTAGTGGTAGGCGCGCACTCCGCGCTACGACCCTGTGCCGTCACGCCGTGACGGCTGCGGGCCGGTCCCTCAGCGGCGGCCGGATGTAACCGCTCGGCGGAGTCCGCGGGCGACCCGCCGCGAGAGCCGGGCGTCCACGGTGGACAGGGTGGCCGTCGTCGTGACGAAGGCGCCCAGGATGCCGGTGAGGGTCAGTCCGACGGTGCGGTAGCCCAGGCGGGGCACGTCCAGGAAGGGGTAGGGGTACCAGTCGATGCGCGCGCCGCGGGCGAGGGTGATGGCGGCCCAGGTCAGTGGGAGGGCGGCACCGAGGGCCGCTCGGCGCACGGTGATCTGGCCACGCGGGTCGAAGGCGGCCCATACGAGCGGCGCGAGCAGCGGATTCACGATGTGCTGCAGGGTGTCATTGAACCGATAGAGCGCGGTGTCCTGCTCGTGGCCGCGCAGCACCGTGTTGTAGACGAGGCCCGTGATGACCACGGAGCCCAGCCCGGCGGTGCGGGCGGCCCAGAAGCTATCCTGAACCGGCGTCGAGCGCTTGGCGGCGAGGGTGAGCGTGGTGACGGCGACCAGCGCGTTGGAGAACCACGTGAAATAGGCAGGCTGGTTCACCGCATGCGCCCATCCGGCCTCGAAGCCGCCGGCGTAGCCCACGTTCTCCAGGCGCATCGTCGGCTTGGAGGCGCCGATGGAGAATGAGGTGACGCACCCGATCAACGGCAGCACACCGGCACCCCAGAACGCGGCACGGGCCAGGCGTGAGGGGTTCGAGGGCAGGCTGACGCGGGGGGTGGATGCGGTCATAGGGGTGTTCCTCGCTGCGGCGGCAGGGATCGACGGTCTCGGTGCACCGATGCAGGACGTCTGCAGGTCGCGTCGGTGCGAGGCCCCATCATGACATGAACAGCAGATGAACACCAGGGGTCTGCGGGGACAACGAGGGGAAGATCACGGGCGGGGGGTGTGGCGCAGAGCGGCGACGGCCGTCGTCCTCGATGGCGACAGACGCGTCGATCTCAGCGATCACGCCCCGGAGCCACTTCTCCGCGGCTTCAACCGTAGGAGCGAAGCCCGCGGGAGTCTTGTCCAGTCTGGCCTGAGCCTCGTTGACTGCTGCGGCGTCATGGCCGGACAACGCGAGGACGTGCCGTGTAGTGGTCGGGGTGCGGCCCCGCCAGTAGGAGCGCGGTACCCGAAAGTGCGCCGAAAGAGAGAAGCTGTCAGCGGCGAGTTCACCCACGCGACCATGCATCCTGATGGGAGCCACGGAGGCCGTGCCCTGGTCGATCAGCGGCGGCTCTACGGTCATCCTTCGAGTCCACGACGGAGTCGCTAGAGCATTCGAGCGCATATGCGGACCACCGTCTCGGCGAGGAACACTGGCCTTAGAGCCGCCGAAGGTAAGGTAGTGAGCAAACAACGGCGGGTGACTGAGGGAGGCAGGCCATGGCGCGTGCGGATCTACTTCTGGACCTCGTCGAGGCCGAGCGCCGAGGCGATCGTGACCGTTTCCGCGTCCTCGTCGAGGCGGTGATCGCCGAGGAGCGAGCCAACCAGCATCATCTCGTCGCCGACCGTCTGTCTGAGCTGATCACCATCACCGGGCAAAGCGCCCCGCGTGATGACCGCGCTGCAGCCATGCGTGACTTGGTGCAAGAGATCGTTCCTCATCGGCGCCTGGACGAGCTGGAGCTTGCCCCGGTCCCGCACCGGGTCGTCACCGAGCTGATCGAGGAGCAGAAGCGCGCCGAGCTACTGCGCAGCTACGGAATTGAACCCCGCAATCGACTGCTGCTGTCCGGCCCGCCGGGCAACGGCAAGACCAGCGTCGCCGAGGCCATCGCCTCGGAGCTGATGCTGCCGTTCTACGTCATCCGCTACGAAGGGGTCGTGTCGAGCTTCCTGGGCGAGACCGCCGCGCGGCTCGACAACGCCTTCGAGTTCGCCCGCACCCGCCGCTGCGTGCTGTTCTTCGACGAACTCGACACCATCGCCAAGGAACGATCCGACGAGCACGAGACCGGTGAGATCAAGCGGGTGGTCTCGAATCTGCTGCTTCAGATCGACCAGCTCCCTCCGCACGTGCTGTTGGTGGGAGCGACCAACCACAGCGAACTTCTCGACCGGGCAGCATGGCGACGCTTCCAGATCCGCGCTGAACTTGGACCGCCCAGCCGCGCACAGGCCACCCGCTTCCTGGAAGGCCTCGCCGCCCGCTTGGGCGGCGACCTCGGATTCGCCCCCCGGACCCTGGCCGACAAGCTCGCCGGAGCAAGCTTCTCCGAACTGGAAGAGTTCGCGTTGGACGTCCGCCGCAGAGCCGTGCTCGAACTCCCCGACAGCAACCTCCGGCGGATCGTCCAGGAACGTCTTGAGCACAGGCGAGATCAGGCGGCAGGGTGACCGGCGATCGCCGGCCGCTCCTGGCGTTCGGGTCGCCGGCGGTGGTAGACCGGCCCACACAAACGCCCCGGGACATGCCGCGCTTGTCCAAACCCAACGCCGGTCGGCAGGGAGAGCGGCTGACGCCGCAATTCGGGGAACTGAGCGCAGCGTTCGACGCCGAGCGGGCACGTCTTTCCGCTGACACACCCGACGAGGTCGACCCAGAGCTGGTGGTCGTCTTCGACCTCGCCGGCAGCATCAAGGACTTCCGCAACGCGATCGACAAGATCGAAGGACTGGAGTTCCTGTCCGAACTGATCGGAGATCGATCAGACCCCGACGACGACTTCCACATGACCGAGTCCAAGAGCGGCCGCACGGACAAGCCCGTCCAGCACTCCCTATACTTGATGATGACGAACGCCAAAGCGATCGACGAACTCCTGCGCCTGTTCACCGCCTGGCAAGCAGACCCGTCAGCATCTTTCGCCCACGGCTTTGGCAAGTTCAAGACCGCATTCCAGCAGCTCACCGCGATCCGACGTTGGGGACCAGAGGATCGCATCCGAGAGACCGGCCTGCGCGAGCAGTGGCAGGAGAACCTCGACGTCGTCGGCCAGTCCGTCAGCACCGTGATGGTCGAAGTCGAGCTGTGGTACCGCCGCGACGCAACACAGCGCGCCACAGCACAAGCACACGTCGAGCAGGCCATCTCCAGCAGTGGCGGACGTGTGCTCGACCGCTCCCAGATCGGCGAGATCAGCTACCACGCCCTGCTCGCGGAGCTGCCGATCCAACAAGTTCACTCGCTGCTGGCCGACGGGGCCGAGTCGATCCGGCTGCTGACCACCGACGAAGTCATGTTCGTCAACCCGTTCACTCCCATGAGCGTCGCACCGCCGACCACAGAACCGGTCAGCGAGGTCCGCCTGCCTCCCGGAGGACGCACCGACGGCCTGCCCAGGGTCGCCCTTCTGGACGGGTTGCCGTTACCCAACCACGACGCCCTCACCGACCGGCTGGTAGTCGACGACCCCGACGGGCTCGGCGCGAACTACCCGCTAGCCGCCCGCCACCACGGCACGGCGATGGCCTCCCTGATCATCCATGGTGACCTGACGGCTGACGGTGAACCGCTCGACCGGCCACTGTATGTCCGGCCCATCATGCGACCCCACGAGTTCATGGCAGGACACGAGCAGGTCCTCCCGGACCGGCTGCTCACCGATCTACTGCACCGCGCGGTCAAGCGAATCGTCACTGGAGAAAACGGGCGTGAGCCGGTGGCGCCGAGCGTGCGCATTATTAACCTCTCCATCGGTGCTCAAGCCCGAGCGCTTGTGCGCCGCATGAGCCCCGTTGGACGGCTACTCGACTGGCTGGCCCACTCCTACAATCTGTTGTTCATCGTCAGCGCCGGCAACCACCTCGGCCCGCTCACGCTCCCGGCCGATGCCTCCAGCACCGCCGATTCGGCACGATCAGCAGCGCTCCGGTCCGTCTACGACGCCGCACTGCTGCGAGGCATCCTTCCTCCTGGCGACGCCCTCAACGCACTGACCATCGGCGCCACCCACAGCGATGGACTCGGCGACATCGACGTGCCGGACACCGCCTGGGACATCACCCACCAGAACGGCCCAGCCCACTACGGTGCAACTGGCCCCGGCGTCGACCGCTCCGTCAAGCCCGACCTGCACCACATCGGCGGCAGGGCGCTCTATGCCCGCCCTGTCACACCGCCTGCCGGGCAGGAAACCGTCGAGGTGGAACTGGCTCCGACCGCAACGACCGGGCCAGGCCTGCAAGTAGCCGCGCCGGGGCGAGCGGGCGCAACGAACAACACCGTCTTCACTGTCGGCACGAGCAACGCAACCGCGTTGGTGGCCCGCGAGGCCAGCCGCCTGTACGACATCCTCGAAGCTGGCTCCGACGATCCCGAAGACGCGCCGTTGCCGGACCCGCAGTACCACCCGCTGCTCGTGAGAGCCCTCCTCGCCCACGCCAGCAGTTGGGGCGAGTGGGAGGCGCGGCTGCGTCGCGAACTCGGCCTCACCAAGCACGAGGCCCGCCGCCACCTGACCGCGCTCCTGGGCTACGGCCGGCTCGACACCGACCGGCTCGGAAGCGCAGCCACGAACAGGGCAGTGCTGGCCGGCGGGGGACTGATTGCACGCGACCAACGCCACACCTACGAACTGCCGCTGCCGCCTTCGCTCCGTTCACGCGCAGAGTGGCACCGCTTCACCATCACCCTCGCCTACATGGTGCCGACCGTCGGGCAGCTCAACCGCTACCGGGGTGCCAAAGTCTACTTCGCCACGCCAGACACCCAACTCGCCGGCGGGGAGCGGATCGATGCCGATCACAACGCGGTCAGACGGGGAAGCCTGCAACATGAGATCGTGGACGGCGCCCGCGCAATGGTGTTCGGCGACGACGGCACCTTTCCCATCCACGTGGAGTGCATGGATGACGCCCAGCGGCTCCGCGCCGGCATGACAGTGCGATACGCGCTCGTGGTGTCCGTCGAGACTACCGAACAGACGTCGAACACCATTCATGATGAGATACGGGCGAGGTTGCGCCAGCAGGTTCGCGATCGCGCACGAGGTCGGGTGCAAAGTTGAGTTGACTCCCTGGGCGTTTCTAGGGCTGAGCTACGGGGTCCGCGAACAACTTTACGAGCACGCCTCTCATGGGACTGTCCACCGTCAATCAGTGGGAGCTGATCGCCCACGCCCCTGCGAGCGCGGTCTAGCAGCATCGTCCCTCACCGGACGCCCTCACGATGATCACGGCCATCACCTCCAGTTGACGGTGCAGGTCAAATCCCTGAAAGTAGGGCAACCCTCTTCCAGGCGAAGCCATCTCACGCGCGGGTTGGCATGACCTCCGCGCCCATCAGTGTCTTCTGCATGGTCTCAAGTTCGGAACAAAGGGCCAGTAGCTCGAGCCCGAGTTAGCGGCGGCCCTTCGCTGTCGTCCCAACCGACTTGACGGCCCCGTCGTGGCGTCGATGATGCGGCGAACGCGACATCGCGCGAATGCCCACGGCCTCGTCCGTCGTGAGCAGTCCGCGCACTTCTGCCTGTGTGACGGCCTGGAGGACGCGATCTAGCGGAATCTGGTCAAGTGCATCCAGCAACGCTCGCTCCACGGTGACGCCGCGCACCCCCTCGTCGTACGTCAGGTCTCGTGGAGTCAGAGGGGATCGGCGCCGCGTCACCCGCACGTGTTGCCTGGGCGCGCCTCGGTACCGCCGATTCACCCCGACCCGCACGAACGGCGGGTCGACCAGTGCCAGGTCGCAGAGCGACAGCACTGCGTCCCACTCCACGTAGCCGTCGTGGCCGACGGTCGACACCGCCTCCGCCATGTCCGTGAAGCGATCGCGAGGAACCTGAGCATGCAGGTACACACCGCGCGCCACCTGCCTCAGCACACCCCGCTGCGCCAGCTTGCGCAGCGCAACCGCAGGAACACCCGCCTCCTCGGCATCCCTCGTGGTCACGATGCCGTGATTCTCTGACGCCACATCCCACAGGTCATCTCGGTACGCCACTCGCTACACCACATCTCAGTGGCGCAACCGTACCGGGATCAGTACGGTGGCGACACCCCGCGGCAGTTCACCGCGCGAGCAGGCCGTCCGGGTCCTGGACCTCGACGCGGACGCCGTCGGCCTCGAGGCGGCGGATGCCCTCGGCGATGAACCGGCGACCCACCGAGGTCACCCGGTCCACGCGATCCAGGTTCAGCACCACGCGGGCAATGCCGCTGTCCACACCGGCCGCGCACTCGGTGGCCTGATAGACGGCACCGTCCCCAAGATTCGCGGCGCGCTCGGCCGCGGCCTGCGGGTCCTCGGGTCGCCACGCGGTGCCGCCCTCCTGGTCCGGGTAGTCCTTCGTCTCCCACCCCGGGCGCTCCTCGCTGCCCGTGCACAGCTCCGTCATCGCGGCCAGCACGGCCTCGGAACCGCCGAAGCGCACCACACCCTGCAAGTGCATGTAGACGCAGTCGTCCTGGCGCCGCACGAAGCGCACCACGGTGCCGCCCAGGGCATCGGCCTCCATGATGTGCAGGTTGAGGTCCTCGGACATGGACCGGCACACCTGCACGCCGCGCACGGAGTTGCCCACGGAGTCCAGGCGCGGGGAGAACACCCCGATGCCCCCCTGACCGGGCAGGGCACCCAGCACACCACCGGCCACGCCGGACTTGGCGGGGATGCCGATGTCGGCCAGCCACTGACCGGCGGCGTCGTACATGCCCGACGACGACATCACGGAGAGCACCTGACGCGTGACGAGGGAGGGCAGCACGCGCTGGCCCGTCATGGGATGCACGCCGCCGGAGGCGAGGCAGGCACCCATCACGGCGATGTCCCGCACGGTGACATTGACCGAGCACAGCGCGATGTAGCCGGCCACCACGTCCTCGACGCGGTCATGGATGATGCCGTGGCTGCGCAGCATGTGGCCCAGCGCCAGGTTACGGTCCGCGGTGCCCATCTCGGCCTCGTAAGAGTCGCGGTCGATGCTCAGCGGACGGCCCGCGAGTTCGGAGAGCATGGCCACCGCGCGGTCGATCCGCTCCTGACGACCCGCGAAAGGCCCGACCAGCAGCTGGTGCACAGCCAACGCACCGGCGTTGATCATCGCGTTGTCCGGCCGATTCGAGTCCTCCTCCAGGGAGAGCTCGTTGAACGCCTCGCCGGAGGGATTGAGGCCCACGAACTCGTCCACCGTTTCCCGGCCCCGGTCCTTCAGCGCGGCCGCATAGGTGAACGGCTTGGAGATGGACTGGATGGTGAACTCGGTCTCGTCATCGCCGGCCGAGTGCAGCCGCCCCGTGACGGTGGCCAGCGCGACGCCGAACCGGTCCGGGTCCGCAGCCGCCAGCGTGGGGATGTACTGGGCGACCTCGCCCTCCCGGTTGTCCTTGAGTCCGTCGATCAGGGAGTTCAGGTAGTCGGGGATGGGGTGCTTCATTCGCAGGTGGCTCCGCAGTGTCGACGTCGAGGGTGGGACCGCACGCAGGCCCCCGGCCAGTCTAGGGAAGGCCCTGGTTCCGCTCAGCCCCGAGCCGGTCCGCCGCAATCCGGAACACGACGTCCCAGCGGACTGCCCCACCGCTTTGTGTTGAGTTGGGTCGGCTTCGGGGCTCGAGGGACCGACCAAGCTCAACAGAAAGCGAGAGGGGTCGGGCAGACTGGAGTCATGTCTGGCCTGACCACACCCGCGACCCCCACCACCGCCGAGACCGCCACACCCGAGACCCCCGCTACCGCTGAGTCCCCCACCAGCGCTCCCGACGCCGTCCTGGACCGGTTGCGTGACACCCTCGGCGAGCGCGTGCTCACCCACGGTGCCGCGCTCGAGGCCGCCCGCGCGGACCGCTCGGGACATCGCTCGAATAAGGCCCCGCTGGCGGTGGTGCAGGCGGCCGGCGTGGAGGACGTGCAGGAGACGTGCCGCATCGCCCATGCCACCAGCACCCCCGTGGTGATCCGCGGCGCGGGCACGGGGCTGGCCGGCGGCGCGGTCGGCGGTGCCGGGGAGATCGTGCTGGATCTCATGGGCATGAACCGGATCCTCGAGGTCTCCGTGGCGGACCGATTGGCCGTCGTCGAGCCCGGGATCCTCAACGGCGCGCTGAACCGTGCCCTGGCCGAGCAGGGGCTGTGGTGGGCACCGGATCCGGCGTCGAAGGAGATCTCCTCGGTCGGCGGGAACATCGCGATGAACGCCGGCGGGCTGCTGTGCGCCAAGTACGGGGTGACCCGCGAGGCCGTCCTCGGTCTGAAGGTGGTCCTCGCCGACGGCCGTCTCATCGAGACCGGGCACCGCAGCGTCAAGGGCGTCACCGGTTACGACCTGACCGCGCTGATGATCGGCTCGGAGGGCACGCTTGGGGTGATCGTGGAGGCCACCCTGCACTTGCGTCCGCTGTTCCACGGTGAGCAGGTCACCCTCGGCGCGTTCTTCGACGACGTCGTCTCCGCCGCCGACGCCGCGGCCGCCATCGTCACCGATGGCCTCGTTCCGGCGATCATGGAGCTCATGGACGAGGCGACCCTGGCCGCCGTGCGGTCCTACGCGCTGGCCACCCCCGACGCCGGCCTGGCCAGCGTCGCCGCCACCCTGCCGGAGCGCGGCGCGTTCCTGCTGATCCAGACCGACGGCGCGGGAGCGGCCACCGAGGCCGAGCGAATCCTCTCTCACCTGCGCACCGCGGGCGGAGAGGCCCGGCAGGCGGCCACCGGCGAGGAGGCGGCCGAACTCGTGGCCCTGCGCCGCAACGCGTTCCCCGCCCTCGAACGCCTCGGCACCCCGCTGGTCGAGGACGTCGCCGTGCCGCGCACCCAGATGCCCGCGCTGTTCGCCCGGATCCGCGAGATCGAGGCGGCCACAGGCATCGCCATCCCGACGGCGGCCCACGCCGGAGACGGCAACCTGCACCCGATCCTGGTGTTCGGGAAGCCGGGTGAGGTGGGCGGCCACACCGCGGATGCCGCGGCCGAGATCCCGGCGGAGGTCTGGGATGCGGCCGGCCAGGTGTTCCGGGCCGCGCTGGAGCTGGGCGGCACACTGACCGGGGAGCACGGCGTCGGGCTGCTCAAGCGCGACTTCCTCCGAGAGGAGCTGGGCGAGGTGCAGGACGATCTGCAGCGCCAGATCAAGGCGGTCTTCGACCCGAGAGGCATCCTCAACCCGGGCAAGGTGTTCGGCTGAGGGCACGGTCTGTCCACAGGACACCAGACTGAGTCCAGGGTCGACCCCTACGCTGGTCCCATGACCGAGGACCAGCACGCATGACCCACGACGACTCCCCGCCCACCCAGGCTGCGGGTGCCCTCGCCGCGTTGCGGGACATGCCCGCAGCGCAACTGACCAGCATGCCGTCGTCGGTGGCGCAGGCGTTGCAGGGGATGCGCACCGACTTCGACCGCTTCGATCTGGAGTACCGGGCCGCGCTCGCCGAGGTGGAGACCCGATTGGATGTGCTGCGGGACGAGTTCCGCCACCTGCACGATCACAACCCGATCGAGCACATCTCTACGCGCGTGAAGTCCGCGCAGTCCATCCTGCGCAAGGCCTCCCAGCGGGGGCTGACCTTCAATCTGGAACAGCTGCGCACGCACCTGACGGACATCGCCGGGGCCCGCGTGGTCGTCAGCTTCACGGCGGACGTCTACAGCATCGTGGAGCTGTTCACCGCGCAGCCGGACATCGATCTGATCGAGGTCAAGGACTACATCGCCCACCCCAAGCCGAACGGGTATCGCAGCCTGCACTGCATTGTGGCGGTGCCGGTGCACTTCTCCACGGGCACCCGCAAGGTCACCGTGGAGATGCAGTTCCGGACCATCGCGATGGACTTCTGGGCCGCGCTGGAGCACAAGATCCAGTACAAGTTCGACGGCGACGTGCCCCCGGAGATCGTCACCGAGCTGACCGACGCCGCCGAGGCGGCCGCCTCGATGGACGCGCGGATGGAGTCCCTGCACCGGCAGGTGCATGAGCGAGCCGGGGGTGGCGAGCGGGGCCGGTGAGCGCCGTCCCCGAACAGGCCTCCTGAGCCCCGGAGCTGGGATCGCCCGGACCAGTGGGCAACAATGGCGCCATGAGCTTCTCCGCTGATCAGCCCACCCTGACCGAACTGGCACAGACACCGGGCAGGCAACGCCTGGAGCCAGCGCAGGTGCAGGCCGCGCTGGCCGCGGAGCCGTCCATGCGGGGCTGGTCCGTGTCCCAGGCCGAACTGCGAGCCGCGTTCAGCACCGGGGACTTCGTCACCGCGCTGCGGCTGACCGCGATGGTGGGCGAGGCCGCGGAGACCGCGAACCACCACCCTGACCTGCTGGTCAGCTACGGCCGGCTGGGCGTGCGCATGCACAGCCACGACGTCGGCGCGCTCACCTCTCGCGACGTCCGCCTCGCGCGGACGATCTCCCAGCTCGCCCACGGGCTGGCCCTGCACGCCGAGGCGTCCTCAGACGACGGCGCGACCGACGACGCCGAACGGGCGGCCCACGAACCGGGTGCGGACGAGCAGTTCGCCGTGTACGGCACCCTGGCACCGGGCCGACCCAACGCGCACATCATGGCCGGGCTGCGCGGTGCATGGCGCGAGGGCGTGGTGCACGGCCACCTGCATGAGAGCGGCTGGGGAGCGGCGTCCGGCTACCCGGGCATCGTGCTGGACGACGAGGGCCCCGCGGTGCACACGTTCCTGTTCACCTCAGCAGACCTGCCCACGCACTGGGACCGGCTCGACGCGTTCGAGGGCCCGGGCTACCAGCGGACGCAGACCGCCGTCGTGCTCGAGGACGGCCGCCGGGTGACCGCGTGGATCTATGCCCTGGCCGAGGACGCCATTCCGGGCTGAGTCAGCCCAGGCGCAGGATCTCGCGCAGCTGCACGAATGCGGCCGGCACCACTGTGTAGTGCGCCCACCGCCCGCGCTGCTCCCGGGTGACCAGACCCGCGGCCACGAGCTTCTTCATGTGGTGGCTCACGGTGGGCTGCGAGATGCCCAACGTGGCGGCCAGATCGCACGAGCCCACGGCGGCGCAGTCCCGCGCGGCCACGTGAGAGAGCAGCCGCAGTCGCATGGGATCCGCGAGCGCCTTGAAGCGGGCCGCCGAGGCTTCCGCCTCTGCGGCCGTGAGCTCTCGCAGAGCCAAGGAGCAGCAGGAACTCACCACTGTGTCCGTTACCGCGTCACGCTGCGCCTCGTCCGTGATCGCAGCACTCGCGATCGCGTCCGGTGCGGCCACCGCCGCTGTCCCCTGATTTGTCATCGGACCAGTCTAAAACACATTGATAGTTGTCTATATATTCGGCTACGCTGAGCCCGTCACCCGTGTTCCGCCACGATCAGGACCTCGATGCCTGCTTCCCCCGCCCCCACGGCCTCCTCTGCTCCGGCCGCCGCACCGGGCTCGCCCGGCCCGTCGGCCACCCCACCCGCGGCACGCGCCAGCAGCCTGTCCGTCCTGGACCGCTGGTTGCCGGTGTGGATCGTGTTGGCCATGACCCTCGGCCTCGTCCTGGGCCGACTGGTCCCCGGCCTCGATGCGGCCCTGGAGTCCGTAAAGATCGGCAACGTCTCCGTGCCCATTGCGTTGGGCCTGCTCGTGATGATGTACCCCGTGCTCGCGAAGGTCCGCTACGACGAGACCCGGCGCATCGCCGCGAACCGGCGCCTCATGGGCATCTCGCTCTTCCTGAACTGGGTGGTAGGACCGGCCCTGATGTTCGTGCTGGCGTGGATCTTCCTCGCCGACCTACCGGAGTACCGCACAGGCCTGATCATCGTCGGCCTCGCCCGTTGCATCGCCATGGTGCTCATCTGGAACGACCTGGCCTGCGGTGACCGCGAGGCCGCCGCCGTGCTCGTGGCCGTCAACTCCGTCTTCCAGGTCCTCGCCTTCGGCGTGCTCGGCTGGTTCTACCTCCAGGTGCTACCCGGCTGGCTGGGCTTGCCGACGACGGACGCCTCCTTCTCCTTCTGGGCCATCGTTGCCTCCGTGCTCGTCTTCCTCGGCATCCCGTTGCTCGCCGGCTTCCTGACCCGGGTGATCGGCGAGCGCGCGCGAGGCCGGCAGTGGTACGAGAAGCGCTTCCTGCCGCGCCTGGGCCCGTGGGCCCTCTACGGCCTGCTGTTCACCATCGTCCTGCTCTTCGCCCTGCAGGGTGACGCGATCACCTCGAACCCGTGGGATGTCGCCCGCATCGCGCTGCCGCTGCTGGTCTACTTCGTGGCCATGTTCGCCGGTGCCCTGCTGTTCTCCAAGGCCGTGGGTCTGGACTATGCGCACTCCACCACCGTGGCCTTCACGGCGGCCGGCAACAACTTCGAGCTGGCCATCGCCGTGGCCATCGGCACCTTCGGCGTGAGTTCCGGTCAAGCGCTGGCCGGCGTCGTGGGGCCGCTGATTGAGGTGCCCGTACTCGTTGGCCTCGTCTATGGCTCCCTGTGGGCCGGCCGCCACCTGTTCCCGAACGATCCCAGCGTCCCCCGCGCCACCTGACCCCCACCCGCGACTCACCCCAGGAGACCCCATGGACACCTCCGCCGCCACCGAGGCCACCGACGCCACCCGTCCGTCCGTGCTGTTCGTGTGCGTGCACAACGCCGGGCGCTCCCAGATGGCGGCCGGCTACCTCGAGCACCTCGCGCAGGGGCGCATCGAGGTCCGCTCGGCCGGCTCCGCGCCGAAGGACGCGGTGAACCCCGCCGCCGTCGTTGTGATGGCGGAGGAGGGCATCGATCTCAGCGCGAATCAGCCGAAGATCCTGACCACGGACGCGGTGCGCGACTCGGATGTGGTCATCACGATGGGCTGCGGGGACGCCTGCCCGATCTTCCCCGGCAAGCGCTACGAGGACTGGGTACTCGAGGATCCCGCGGGTCAGGGCGAGGACGTCGTGCGGGTCATCCGGGATGAGATCCGCGCCCGCGTTCAGAGCCTCATCAGCGAGCTGCTGCCCGCGGCGTCTCAGCGCTGAAGGGTCTTTCCCGACGTCGGATCCTCACCGCTCACACGCAGCAGCAGCCGGTCCAGGCCCCAGAAGACACCGGCCACGGCGAAGTAGCCGGCGAAGATCGCCCCGATGTAGCCGCTCACGCCGGCGTAGCCGAGCTTGGGCACGTCGAGAATCGTGTAGGGGTACCAGTCGATCAGCGGCCCCCGCAGCAACGTGACGGCCAACCACGCCAGCGGGATCGCCGCCGAGATCGCCACGGTGCGCCACGAGATCAGCCCACGCGGCCCGAACGCGAGCCACACCAGCGGGGCGAGCACGGGCGTGATGACGTGGGAGACCGTGTCATTGATCGTCTCCACGCCGGGCAGGGAGGCGCCGTCGCGCAGCAGGACATTGAACACGACGCCGGTGATCACCAGGCAGCTGAGCCCGGCCAGCCGCAGCACCCGGAAGGTGGGCGAGGAGATCTCCGGGCGGATCGCCAGCAGCAGCGAGGTCACCCCGACCAGGGCGTTGGACATGAACGTGAAGTACGCCGGCTGATTGAGCACGTGCTCCCAGCCCGCCGCGAACTGGTGGGTGTAGCCGGCGCCCACGGGCAGCTCGGAGACCTTGGTGGAGGCGATGTACAGGCTCGTCATCGTCGAGCCCAGCAGGCACAGCCCGCCGACGACGCCGTGGGCCACCCGGGCGAGCGTGCGCCGAGCCGAGCCAGCGCTGCGTGGTCTCGCGCGCACCGTCATGCGCGGACTCAGGCCCGACGCCCGAGGCGAGCGAGCAGGAGTCCCTGCCGGTCGGCGTCGGGAGCGGGCTCGAGGGGGCCCTCGAGAATCCCCGGGGTGTAGGCCTGCGCGCCGAAGCTGTCCAGGGCGTGCTCCACGAGCTCCATCTCGGATGCGGAGAAGCGCTCGTCCCGGCCCTGCGAGCGGGCCAGATCCCAGCGGTGCACGATGAGGTCGAAGCCGTAGAAGGTCAGCAGGCTGTCCCCCACATGCTGCTCGCCCAGGGCGGTCTTCATGGTGGCCCCGATGAACGACGCATCCCCGGCCAGCGACTCCACCGCGGCGGCATGCTTGGCCCACAGGGCGGGGACTCCGCCGGTGCGCGAGCCGTCGAACACCGGGATCTCCCGGCCGGCACGGGCGGCGAAGTCTCGCTGCGACTGCACCACGTGATCCACCAGGTCCCGAGCATTCCAGCCCTGGCAGGGGGTGGGCGCATCCCAGTCCTGCACGGAACGCACCAGCGCGGTGAACGGGTCGGCCAGGGCCATCCAGCGGGCCTGGACGTCCGAGTCGGCCGGTCGTTTTCCGGGGCTGCGATGTGCGTTCATGTGCCTATTCTGACCCGCGCCTGACCCGCGCGCCAGCGGCGCGACATATGCTCAGCCCATGCACCGTATCTTTAGCATCGCCGTGGCCGATGTCTACCCCCACTACGTCACGAAGGTCGAGAAGAAGGGCCGCACGGTCGCCGAGCTGGATGAGGTCCTCACGTGGCTGACCGGATTCGACACCGCGACGCTGCACCAGCACCTCGAGGACAAGACCACGTTCCAGGACTTCTTCGAGGCCGCGGACATGGTCCCCGAGGCCGAACTGATCACCGGCTCCATCTGCGGCGTGAAGGTTCAGGAGATCGAGGACCCGCTGATGCGCAAGATCCGCCAGATGGACAAGGTGGTCGACGAGCTGGCCAAGGGCAAGGCCGTGGAGAAGATCCAGCGCAGCGCCTGAGACCACTCCCCTTGACCGGGGCGCATGAGGGCTCGATCCACACCCGCCGCCTGCGGCGACAGGGCCGACTTCGATGTGTCACCTGACCTGGGGCGATGATTGGTTAGACGCCCCTCCGGTTGGTCCCAGAACCGCATGATTCAGCCGTAGAATCAGGCTCATCATGAGATCCGACGCCCGCGCCAACCGTCACCGCATCCTTCGTGCAGCACGCACGCTGATGGCGGCGAGAGGAACGGCGGCGGTGCCGTTGACCGCCATCGCGGCCCTGTCCGGCGTCGGGATCGGCACGCTCTACCGCCACTTCCCTACCCTCGATGATCTGCACATCGCGCTGCTCGAGTCCGTGAGCGAGACGGTCCAGCACGTGAGCGAGCGGTGGCATGCGCCGATGTTGCAGGATCCGATGCGCGCGTGGCCCGCCTACGCCCGAGAGCTGGCCACCCTGCAGCTCACCGCCGTGCTGATCCTGCTGCCGGTCACGCGCCGCGTCGCCACCCAGGCGGCCGCTCAGGCCGCGCAGCAGGCCGAGGCCGCCATGTTCCGTGCGGAGCAGGCCGGGGCGAAGGTGCTCCGCCTGGCGCAGCAAGCGGGGTTGGTGCGCCCCAACGTGGAGCACGCCGCCTTCCTGATGGGCCTGGGTGCTGCCTCGCGCACCCTGGCCGTCTCCCACACCGGCGCCGATGAGCAGCCCCCGCACCCGTGGCTCAAGGAGCTCACGCACTGGTTCGTGGACATCTACCTGGCCGGTCTGCGCCCCGAGGTGGACGCGCCGGCACCGCCGCAGGTCAGAGCGCCTTCAGGCGGGTGACGTCGGTCTCGAGGGTGCCGCCCACGTCGAACTGGCGGTAGCCGACCGCGCGATAGCCACGGCGCTCGTAGAACGCATTGGCGCGGGCGTTGTCCACATTGGTGCCCAGCCACACATGGCGCAGGCCGCGGGCGCTCAGCTCCGCCTCGCCGGCCGCCACGAGGGCCGCGGCAGCGCCCGTCCCGCGAGCGCTGCCCAGCACGTAGATCTTGGACAGGCAGCCCACGGGAGTCTCCCCCAGGACGTCGACGACGGCGGGTTCCGGCTCCGGTGCGGCCTCCACCATGACGTAGCCCACCACATCCTCGGCGGCAGTGACCGCGACGTGCACCCCGATGCCGGGCTGGGCGATCCAGCCCGCGATGACGCGCTCGTTGAGCTTCGCCGCGATGTGCGCGTCCATCGCGGCGCGCGTGGTGGTGGGCGGACAGGCGTCCGGGAAGGTGACCGCGGCCACCGCGGTGATCGCCGCGACGTCGTCGGCGGTGGCGGGGCGGATCTGGACGCCGGCGGGCGGGGCGGGCACGGTCATGACGAGCAGAGTACCCCCGCCGCACTCAGCCCGTGAGCACGCCGGTGAGCCCGCGGATCAGGGCGAGGGTGCCGCCCAGGCTGGCGATGCTGATGGCGAGGATGCGGGCCTTCGACGGGTTCACGTGGCGGGCGATCCGCGAGCCCAGGGCGATGCCGAGCGGGCCGGCCACGATCACGGCCACCCACACGGCGGCGGGGATGTCGATGTTCGCGGGCAGCGCCGTGCCGACGAGGGACTTCGTGACGATCGCAGAGACGTTGGCCATGAGGAAGATGGGCTGCAGGGTGGCGGCGAAGCGTCGCTGCTCCCACCGCGAGGCGACCGCGTAGGCCGCGATGGCCGGGCCGGCAACCCCCGCGGTGGTGTTCATGAAGCCCGCAGCCGCGGCGGAGCCGAACATGGCGGCCGAACCGCGCACCGTGATGACGCGCTGCAGCCCCAGCGCGGCGGCGATCGCCAGCAGGACGGTGCCGCCGAGCAGGACCTCGAGCCACTCCGAGTCCAAGGCCAGCACGGCCCACGCACCCAAGACGGATCCCACCAGCAACAGCGGGATGATCTGGGAAAAGCGCGGCCAGTCCACGTCCTTGCGCAGCAGCAGAGCCAGCAGCACCGCGGAGACGATCGCGGCCACATTGGACAGGGTCACCCCCGCCACCGGGCCGAGCATGAGCGAGAGCGTAGGCGCGGCGATCATGCCCACGCCCATGCCGCTGACGCGCTGCAGCACCGCGCCCAGGGTGATGAAGCCCAGCGCGATCAGGGCCATCAGCAGCGGCGCGGACTCAAGCATCCGGACTCGTCATCCTCACGCGCCCCAGCCTGCCACGCCCGCCGGGACGAGCCGCGCCCGGGTGCTGAGATGAAGAGTGCTGAAGGTGAAGGGTCGGCTCAGATGAAGGGCCGGCT
>JAUNTT010000162.1 GCA_030538555.1 Micrococcus sp. | reverse complement strand
TCGGATGATGTGCCAGAGATCATGGCCCCACACTACGAGCACCCCGTGCCGTCTCGTCGAACGCTCACTAGGCTGAGGCGGTGACCGCCACTTCTCCTCTGACCGGCCCCGTCCCGTTGCCCGGCTCTCCGCGACCAGCGCGCCAGCGCGGCTCGCGACTGCTGCCGGCGATTCTGGCCCTCGCGCTGGGCAGCTTCGCCATCGGCACCACCGAGTTCTCCATCATGGGCCTGCTGCCGCAAGCCGTCGCGGATCTCGATGTGAGCCTGCAGACCGGCGGTGTGCTGATCTCGATGTACGCGCTGGGCGTGGTGGTCGGCGCACCCCTGCTGGCCGCCGGGCTGGCACGCTTCGATCGGCGGCGCGCCGCCATGGTCCTGATGACCCTGTTCCTGATCGGCCATCTTCTCAGCATCTGGGCGCCGACCATCGAGACCATGATGGCGGCGCGGTTCATCTCCGGGCTGCCCCACGGGGCGTTCTTCTCTGCCGCTGCCCTGGCCGCCGCGCACCTGGCCGGTCCCGCGCGTCGCGGCCAAGCCGTCGGCTGGGTCATGGCCGGGCTCTCGGTCGCGAATCTGCTGGGTGTCCCCGTGGCCACCGCCCTGGGCCAGGCCGCGGGGTGGCGCTGGATGTTCGTGCTGGTGGCCGGCGTCGCCCTGGCCTGCATCCTGGCCACCCTCTGGCTCGTCCCGGACGTCCCGGCACCGGAGGGCACCTCGATCCGATCCGAACTGTCCGGCCTGCTCTCCCCGGTGCTGTGGAAGATCGCCGCCGTGGGCGTCATCGGCTTCGCCGGCATGTTCGCCCTCTACACCTACATCACCCCGCTGCTCACCGACGTCGGCGGTCTCGAGGCGCGGTGGGTGCCGCTCGTGCTGGCCCTGTACGGCGTCGGCATGGTGGCGGGCACGCTGATCGGCGGGGCACTGACCGACCGCGACCCGGTCGGCACCCTGCGCTGGTCGTTCACGGGGGCCGCGGTGTTCCTCGCCCTGGTCTGGCTGCTGTCTCCGTGGTGGTGGGCCATGCTGGTCCCCCTGTTCCTCGTTGCACTGACAGCGTCGGGCATTGCACCGGCACTGCAGGTCCTGCTCGTCGACGCCGCGCCGCGCTCCCCGCAGCTGGCGGGCTCACTGAACCATTCGGCGTTGAACATGGCCAATGCGATGGGTGCCTGGGTCGGAGCCGCAGCCATCGGCGCGGGCTTCAGCGCGGCCGTGCCCTCCCTCCTGGGAGCCGGCATCGCGGTGCTCGGTGTCGTGCTCGCCTTCACCCTCATTCGACGCTGAGCACCTGAAGATCTCGCGCTGACTAGGACGTGACGTCCACGATACCGACACGCAAGCGGCGTCCAAAGAGTGACATCGAGGGATGCCTGTGGTTCAGTCGTGCTGTATCACTCCGCATTTCCTGAAAGGTGGAACTCATCATGGGTATCCTCGGTTGGCTTGTTCTCGGTCTCATTGCTGGCGCCATCGCCCGCATGATCCTCCCCGGTCGTCAGGGTGGCGGCTGGCTCGGCGCCCTGCTCACCGGTGTGATCGGCGCTCTCGTGGGTGGCTGGATCGCTTCGGCCCTCTTCAACATCAACGTCAACGAGTCGTTCTTCAGCCTGGGCACCTGGATCTTCGCGATCCTGGGTGGTGTGATCGTCGCCTTCATCTGGCAGGCCATCACGGGCCGTCGCGGCGCCAACGCCTGATCGACTCGCTCACACGGTGAGGCACTGAGCCGCACCGGCTGAGCACCACGAAGGCCCCCACGCTTCGGCGTGGGGGCCTTCGTCATGCTCGGCGCTGCACTTCCGGTTCACGAGCAGCCGAGATCGCGGGGACCGGGGCTGCCGTTGTCACGACGGGTGCTGTGTCATCGCGGAGCTGTAGAGACACACCGTGGCCGCGGTGCCGACGTTGAGGGACTCCGCGGCGCCATACAGCGGCACGGCGACCGCACGGTCGGCCGAGGCACGCTCCTGCTCCGAGAGTCCGTGCGCCTCATTGCCGAACAGCCAGGCGGTCGGTGCGCGCAGAGCCTCAGCCGGCAGGCTCGCGACGGTGTCGCTGGCCTCCCCCGCGGCAGCCCACACCTGCAGGCCGCGCGCTCGCATCAGCCGAGCCGTCGGCTCCAGCTCCGCCCCGACGACGACGGGCAGATGGAACAAGGAGCCGGCGGTGGAGCGCACGACCTTGGGGTTGAACGGATCCACCGAGTCCTCCAGAAGAACGACGGCGTCGGCACCGGCGGCATCGGCCGCGCGCAGGATGGTGCCGGCATTGCCGGGATCCTGGATGCGACACAGCACGGCCACGAGCCGCGCATCATGAGCCAGCACGTCCTCGAGAGAGCGTGGTGCGGGCTGCTGGGCCACGGCAATGATGCCCTGCGCGGTCTGGGCGTCAGACATCGCGGTGAGGACGGCGTCGTCGGCTTCCTGAACCCGCAGCCGTAGCCCCGGGCTACCCGCGGCCGACGTCGCGCGCGCCTGAGCCACGAGCCTGCCCCATTCGGGGTCGCGTTCCACCAGGCGGGCCGAGTAGTAGAGCTGATCCAGCACGGCACCCGCGCGCCACAGTGTCTCGGCGGCGGCGGGACCGCGGCCCAGGTGGGCCAGGAGGGCCTCGCGAACGCTCTGGGGTCCCTCCACGAGAAACTGTCCCGAGCGCCGACGCGCCGAACGCCCCGCGAGTCGCGCGACCTGCCGCACGCGATCAGCGCGGGGGTTGGTCAGCGGCGACGCCACGGGGCGTTCGGGCGCAGAGTGCTCAGTCATGAGCGCGGCACAGCCGGTCTGAGTGGACTCAGCGGGCGGCGGCCGGAGCGTTGACGTCCGAGGGCAGGGCCTTGCGGGCTGCCTCGACCAGGCCGGTGAAGGTGGCGGCGTCCGACACGGCGATCTCGGCCAGCATGCGGCGATCCAGCTCGATGCCGGCCAGCTTGAGGCCCTGCATGAAGCGGTTGTAGGTCATGCCGTTGGCACGGGCCGCCGCGTTGATGCGGGTGATCCACAGGCGACGGAAGTCACCCTTGCGCTTGCGGCGGTGCTGGTAGTTGTAGACGAACGAGTGGAGCAGCTGCTCCTTGGCCTTGCGGTACAGGCGCGAACGCTGACCGCGGTAGCCGGAGGCCCGATCCAGGACGATACGACGCTTCTTGTGGGCATTCACTGCCCGCTTCACACGTGCCACGTGTGTGCTCCTCACTGTTGGATTCCCTCGGCGTCACCGACGATGACGCGGGGAGAGTTCGATGGTCCGGTGCCGTGGTGGACGGCGTCCGGGAGGGAATCAGATGCCGAGCATCCGCTTGATGGTCTTGATGCTGCCCTTGGAGACCAGCTTGTCCGAGGCGAGACGGCGGGTCACGCGCGAGGACTTGTGCTCCAGGTAGTGGCGACGATTGGCCTGCTGACGCATCAGCTTGCCGGAACCGGTCACGCGGAAACGCTTCTTGGCGCCGCTGTGGGTCTTCATCTTCGGCATGGCTGCCGTTCTCCTTCTTCGTCTGACGCCGTGCCCCGCAGGGGTGGCAGTCGGGCTTCACTCGACCGGTTGCGATCGAGCGGTGCAGTGCAGTCCCACGGGTGAGTGGGACAGTTTTCTTGTCAGGCCTTGCGAGGCCCGGGCTTGGGTGCGCCGCCCGGCCTGGGCGCCGCGGGCTTGGGAGCCGCACCCGGCTTGGCTGCGGCGCTGGGC
>JAUNTT010000018.1 GCA_030538555.1 Micrococcus sp. | reverse complement strand
GGGTGTTGGGTGTTGGGATTCTCCAAGCAGGGCTACGACAAGTGGCTCAGGCAACCGGTCTCGGCCCGTGAGACCGAGGAGCGGGAACTGATCGAGGTGCTCCATCAGCTCCACGTGGATGACCCCGAGGGTGGCTACCGGGTCCTGGCCGATGATCTGGCCGAGCTGGGCTACACGCTCTGAAGAACGCCGCGTGTGGCGGTTGTGCCGCGTGGCGGGCATCCGCTCGGTGTTCACCACCGGCAAGACCCGTTACAAGAGGGCTGGGCCGGCTGTCCACGATGATCTGGTAGAGAGGAAGTTCAGCGCCGAGGGCCCCAACGAGCTGTGGCTCACCGACATCACTGAGCATCGCACCAGCGAGGGCAAGGTGTACCTGTGCGCGATCAAGGATGTGTTCTACAACCGGATCGTGGGCTACTCGATCGATTCGCGAATGAAGGCCCGCATCGCAGTCAACGCCCTCGACATGGCGGTGACTCACCGAGGTCAGCCTTCCGGGGTGATCGTACATTCTGTCCGTGGATCTCAGTTCCGTTCTCGGCGGTTCCTGCGGGCTCTCAGACGTCATGGTCTGACTGGCTCGATGGGCCGTGTCGGAGCGTGTGGAGATGACGCGGCCATGGAGTGGTTCTTTGCGCTCCTGCAGAAGAATGTCCTCGGCCATCAGTCGTGGAGGACGCGCGATCAGCTTCGGTTGGCGATCGTGTCGTGGATCGAGGGGAAGTGCCACCGGAAACGTCGTCAACGAGGGCTCGGGAAGCTCGCCCCGGTGGAGTTCGAGCTCGTCATGACACCAGCGGCTAAACTTGCCGCATGAACCCGGAGGTCAACCCACCCTTCAGCAGGCCCGCTGGCACCCTTGTAGGTTCCGTGGACTACTCACCTAGAAAGAGTCGACGCACGCGGCGCTAGGTGCCAGTTCGTCAACGTGGTGATAAGAATGTTGTGGTTTACTCTAATTGCTGCGATGTACGCCCTCTGTTATCTGGTGGACCTGCTGTCGCCAAAGTTCCGCACTGCGAGTTGTTTCGACCACGCGGTTTCTGTTGCGGTGCCTCTTGTATTGTCGAGCTCACTAGTAGGGGCCATTTGGTTGCGCCTTAGGGCACCTGTTGTTACAGCGAGTGATGTGGATATTGGGAGCTTCGGCGACTTTGCCTATGGGATGGCTAGTATGGGCATTTTGGCGCCACTGTTACTGCTTCGTTTTCACCCACTGGGCGCAGTCGTTCTGTTCTTCGCTCGTGATAATCAGGACCCCAGGCTGGAGGCTTGGGGTAGTGAAGTGGCAAATGGCCATTTTGCGTTTGGTAATAAGCTAGTAAATTCGGCGTGTATCGTTGGTTCAATACTGGTCGGCGTTGCTATAATCGGTGACGTGTAATTGAACGCTATCGCACGGGCATGAAGTCGTGTTACTCGTTAGCGAATCCCGAGGAGATTGATCACGAAGAGTTGCTGACCTTGGGTGTGGAAAAATGTGCTCGAGCTATAGCGGCTCTTCACAATCCAGGGTGTAGTCGGGGCCTGAATTCGCCGGCTTCGCCCAGGGAACGGGCGATGTAGTTGGCCAGGTTCCAGAAGCCCAGAGCGATCCCGCGCAGATGCTCCAGGCGCCCATTAACAGCTTCCGTTGGCCCGTTGCTGGTACGTGGCCGATCGAAGTAGGCCAGCACATCCTCAGCACGCTGACCCAGTTTCCGCCCGAGCTTGCGCAGCTCGACCAACTCTGCTGGCACGTCCTTGCCCAGCACGTCGATCACACGGGCGCCTTCAGCACGCCCTGCCCTGAAGCGCACTGGGTTTCGTTCCGACCTACTTCCTCAAGGAGGATCGGAACATGCGACAGAAGTACAACCCTTCAGTTCAAGGCCCGCGCCCTGCAGCTCATCCACGAACGCATCCAAGCAGAGCAGTGCTCGAGCTGGGCAGCCTGCGTTGCCGTCGGCGAGTCCCTCGGCGGGATCTCGGCTCACACCCTAAACAACTGGTGGAAGGAGAACCGTGTTGACCGCGGCCAGGCCCCCGCGTGAGCACCGATGACGCTGACGAGATGCGCCGGCTACGCAGGGAGAACCACGAGCTGTACGAAGCGAACGAGATCCTGCGCAAGGCCTCAGCTTTTTCGCAGCGGAACTCGAGGCACCCCACAACGAAATGATCGCGTTCATCGACGAGCACAGCGGTCAGTTCTTCGGTCGTGGCCATCTGCCTCCACCCTGGGTGCAACAGAGTGTGGGTTCATCACCACGCGTAAGCTACCGCGCAGCGAAGTCCCGACCCGCCTCCGCGCGGGCCCTGCGCAACGAGCTGCTCACCGAACAGATCTGCCGGATCCACGAGGAGAACTACCAGGTCTACGGGGTGCGCAAGATCCACCAGGCCATGATCCGGGCCGGCTGGGAGGTCGGCCGGGACCAGGTGGCGCGTCTGATGCGTGCTGCCGGCATCCATGGTGTGCGCCGTGGCCGCAAACCGGTGACCACGAAACCAGCTGATCAACCAGATACTCGCCCTGATCTCGTGGACCGTCAGTTCAGCGCTGAACGCCCGCACCAACTGTGGGTCGTAAGACATCACCTACGTCAGGATCCTGACCGGCTTCTGCTTGAGTCGCCTTCATCACCGACGTATTCACCCGATGCATCGTGGGCTGGGCCGCCTCGACCCGCCTGCAGACTTCAGGGCCGCCGCTGCTCGCGTTAGAGCACGCGTTGCTCTCCACCGGGGCCAGCCGTAGCGGGCAGGGTCTAATCCACCACAGCGACAGGGGTAGCCAATACGTGTCTCTGACCTACTCAGAAGCTCTCGCCGATGCGCGAGCAGACGCCTCCGTAGGATCTCTGGGCGACAGCTATGACAATGCCCTCGCCGAGACGGTCAACGGCCTCTACAAGGCCGAGCTGATCCACGCGCGACGGGTGTGGGAGTCCGCCCGGGCCGTCGAGCTGGCGACGATGGACTGGGTGTATTGGTGGAACACGGCGCGCTTGCACGAGGCCCTCGACTACGCCACCACGGCGGAGGTTGAGGCGGCCTACACTCGAGACCAGGAAGCAGCGCCCGTAGCTTCCTCACCCCGGAACGAAACCCAGTGCGCTTCATCCATAGGATGGAACCCATGACTCGCTTGGAAGACCTGCCCCTGCGTGAGAACCTCCGTGGCCAGTCCCCGTACGGGGCGCCGCAGCTCGACGTTCCCGTCATGCTCAACACCAACGAGAACACGCATCCCGTTCCGCAGGTCGTCGCCGACGCCATCGCGCAGGCGGTGGCCGGCGTCGCCACGGGCCTCAACCGCTACCCGGACCGTGAGTTCACCGCGCTGCGCGAGCGGCTGGCGCGCTACCTCGGCCACGGGCTCACCCCGGAGAATATGTGGGCCGCCAATGGCTCCAATGAGGTCCTTCAGCAGATCCTCCAAGCGTTCGGCGGGCCCGGGCGGCGTGTGCTCAGCTTCCTGCCCAGCTACTCCATGTACCCCCTGCTCGCCGCCGGTACGGACACCGCGTTCATTGATGGCGGCCGCGCCGCGGACTACACCCTCTCTGCCGAGCACGCCGTGGCCGCCGTCCGCGAGCACCGCCCCCACGTCATCATCCTCGCCTCGCCGAACAACCCCACGGGTACCGCCCTGGACCCGGCCGTCATCGAGTCCATCTACACCGCCACCCAGGATGTGGCCGACGCCGGCGGTCCGACCGCCATGGTCGTGGTGGATGAGGCCTACGCCGAATTCGCCCTCGCCGGAACCAGCTCGGCGTTGAAGCTGCTCGAGGGCCGTCCCCGGCTCATTGTCACGCGCACCATGTCCAAGGCCTTCGCGCTGGCCGGCGTGCGTCTGGGCTACCTGGCCGCAGATCCTGCGGTGGCGGACGCCCTGCGTCTCGTCCGTCTGCCCTACCACCTGTCCTCCGTCAACCAGGCCACCGCCAACGCCGCCCTGGACCACGTGGACGTCCTCTTGGCCACCGTGGAGGAGATCAAGGCCCAGCGCGATCGCATCGTGACCACCCTGAAGGACCTCGGCCTCACCCCGGCGGTCTCGGACTCGAACTTCGTGTTCTTCGGGGGCCTGGCGGACTCGCACTCCTTCTGGGAGGCACTGCTCGAGCGTGGCGTGCTGGTCCGCGACGTCGGCATTGCCCACCACCTGCGCGTCACCGCCGGTACTCAAGCAGAGACCACGGCCTTCCTCGACGCCGTCCGCGACGTCCTGGCCCTGCAGGACCAGTCGGAGCACCGCACCGTCACGGCGTGAGGCGAACACGCCCACTGCGTAGGATGGACGGGTCCCCTCGCCGTCTGCCAGACCCGATCAGGAGAACCCCGTGGCCGCAGAGCTGATCTCAGCGCGTCGTGCGCGCATGCACCGTTCCACCAGTGAGTCGGACGTCTACGTCGAGCTGGACCTGGACGGCACCGGGCAGCACGAGATCTGCACCACCGTGCCGTTCTACGATCACATGCTCACCGCCCTGGCCCGCCACGGGCAGCTCGATCTCACGGTGCGCGCCACCGGGGACACCCACATCGACGTGCACCACACCGTGGAGGACGTGGCTATCACCCTGGGCGAGGTCCTCAAGGTGGCGCTGGGAGACAAGCGGGGCATCCGCCGCTTCGGTGAGGCCACCGTGCCCCTGGACGAGGCCCTGGCCCGCGCTGTCGTCGACGTCTCCGGGCGCCCCTATCTGGTCCACGAGGGCGAGCCTGAAGGCCAGCAGTACCACCTGATCGGCGGGCACTTCACGGGCTCCATGACGCGCCACGTGTTCGAGTCCATCACCTACCACGCCTCCATTTGCCTGCACATGGACGTGATCCGCGGCCGCGACCCGCACCACATCGTCGAGTCTCAGTTCAAGGCCTTCGCTCGCGCCCTGCGGGCCGCCGTGGAGGATGACCCGCGCGTGGATGACGTCCCCTCCACCAAGGGCGCGCTCTGATGGCCCAGCCCACCACCGTGGCGGGTGTGAAGCCCACCGTGGCCGTGCTGGACTACGGCTCCGGCAACATTCACTCCGCCCTGCGCGCCGTCGAACGCGCCGGCGCCACCGTGGAACTCACTCGGGACCCCGACGCCGTCCTGAACGCCGATGGCCTGCTGGTGCCCGGCGTCGGGGCCTACGCGGCCGTCATGCAAGCACTCACCGAGGTCGGCGGCACCCGCTGGATCGGGCGCCGCGTGGCCGGGGGTCGACCCGTGCTCGGCATCTGCGTGGGCCACCAGGTCCTCTTCGACGCCGGTGTGGAGCACGGCGAACGCACCGAGGGCATGGGGGAGTGGCCCGGCGTCGTCGAGCAGCTGCCCGCCGAGGTGCTGCCGCACATGGGCTGGAACACCGTCCGCCCGCCGGCGGACACCACCCTGTTCCGCGGGATCGAGGACGAGCGGTTCTACTTCGTCCACTCCTACGGCGTGCTGGACTGGACCTTCGACCAGACCATCTCCGCGATGCGTCCGCCGCAGGTCACCTGGTCCCATCACGGCGCGGACTTCATCGCCGCCGTGGAGAACGGCCCGCTCTCGGCTACCCAGTTCCACCCGGAGAAGTCCGGGGACGCCGGATTGCAGCTGCTGCACAACTGGCTGGAGACCCTCTGATGCCCTACTGGTCTGTTCTCTACCTGGGCTTGGGCGGCGTGCTGATCGGCGCCGCGTGGTCCCTGCGCACCCAGAAGGCCCCGGTCTGGACCATCATCATCGCCCTGGTCCTGGCGGCCATGGCGATCGCCGCCGCGTTCCTCACTCTCGAATAGTCCGGCACGGCTGACGGTGCCGTGGCCGGTCACGACGCCGGCCCGGCCCCGATTCCGCGTGCCTCACCCTGATCTGATCTCAAGGAGACTCCCCGCATGAGCACCCCCGCCGCCCTCGAGCTGCTGCCCGCCGTCGACGTTCAGGACGGCCAGGCCGTGCGCCTGGTCCAGGGCGAGGCCGGTTCGGCCACCTCCTACGGCGACCCGCTCGCTGCCGCCCTGGACTGGCAGCGCGCCGGCGCTGAGTGGATTCACCTCGTGGACCTGGACGCCGCCTTCGGCCGCGGGGACAACCGCGAGGTGATGGCCCGCGTGGTGCAGGAGCTCGGCGTGAAGATCGAGCTCTCCGGCGGCATTCGCGACGACGCCTCGCTCGAGAACGCGCTCACCCTCGGCGCCACCCGGGTGAACCTGGGCACCGCCGCGCTCGAGGACCCGGCCTGGACGGAACGCGTCATTGAGCGCTACGGGGATCAGGTGGCCGTGGGCCTGGACGTGCGCGGCACCGTGCTGGCTGCCCGCGGCTGGACCAAGGAGGGCGGCGACCTGTGGGAGGTGCTGCAGCGCCTCGAGGACGCCGGGTGCTCGCGTTATGTGGTCACCGACGTCACCAAGGACGGCACCCTCAAGGGCCCCAACACCGAGCTGCTGGCGCAGGTGTGCGCGAAGACCAACAAGCCGGTGGTCGCCTCCGGCGGCATCTCCTCGCTCGAGGACATCGCCGCGCTGGCCGCCATGGTGGACACCGGGGTGGAGGGCGCCATCATGGGCAAGGCCCTCTACGCGGGTCGGTTCAGCCTGGAGCAGGCGCTCGCCGTGGCCGCCGGCGCGACCGTGGAGCAGGCCCGCGAGCAGCACCCCTCCACCCAGGCGCCCGACGCCGACGCCCAGACCCGATGAGTCAGCAGCCCGACGCCGCCCCGGTCACCCCCGGCGCTGCGGGCGGTGAAACGGAGGCCACCGTGGTGGTCCCCGGCTCGAAGGAGCTGCCGGGCCACATTCGGGCAGCCCTGGACCGAGTGCGCGCAGCCTCACCCACGGGTGAGCTGACGGACTCGGCCGGGGTGCCCTGGGCCGGTCGCGATCTCACCGGCGAGGGCTCGGAGGGCTCCGCGAACCCGCTGCACGCCTTCGACACCGACGACGGCACCACCCCCGAGGCGTGGGACACCGTGATGCGGGGGCTGACCACCCAGGCCGCCGGGGAGGCCGACGTCGTGCAGGCCCTGACTGAGATGCGCGTCTTCGCCGCGGTGGTGCCGACGCTCGCGGCAGAGTCCGAGCACGTGCACACGGACGCGTCCGGTCATGAGCACGTCCATCACGGCGACAAGCAGGCCGATGTGGCACTGGTGACGGTCCAGGCCGCCGATGGCCGCACGGCCCTGCCGGTGTTCACCTCCGTTCCACACCTGACCGCGTGGAACCCGGACGCGCGGCCGGTGGCCGTGTGGGCGCCGCGCGCATGCCTGTCCGCGGTGGATGAGGGCTGCGAACTCGTGGTGGTGGATCCGGGTGCTGAGCACACCTTCTGCGTGCGCCGCCCCGCGGTGTGGGCGCTGGCCCAGCAGCAAGACTGGACCCCGTCCTACCGAGACCCGGAGCTGGCCGAGGAGATCGCCTCCGTGGCCGACCTCGCCCCGGGGCTGCTGAATCTGGGACTGGCGCCAGGCACGGGCGTGGCCACGCAGACGGCGTCGGGTGCGGTGATGAGCGGCGGGGGCACAGGTCCGGAGCTGCAACTCGTGGTGATGCCCGTCAAGGACGCCGACGCCGCCGCCGTGCGTCTGCTGGTCTCCACTCTGCAGGTGCTGCTGGCCGATCTGCCGCTGCTGCAGGAGCGGGCGGACTCCGTGGAGATCACCGTTCGCCGCTAGGTCGAGGCTGCATCGATGGCCCGTCGAGACACGCTGTGTGGCGTGCGACACCCTGTGTAGGGTGACGTCACGGAGGACGTATGCGACGAAGGGTGCAGTGATGATCTCGGTGAATGCAACGTCAGACGGAGTCACGCTGGAAGTAGACCGGGCGAGTGTCCGGCTGACTGCGGCGGAAGCTCGTGATCTGCTGGAGCAACTCCAGACCTGGGTTGCAGCAGGCGCCTCGGATCGGTCCCCTGCGACGGCTGCGCCAGCGCAGGCCGAGACCAGCTGTGACGCGACAGACGCCAGTGGGCTGTCCGCCTCCCATCCCGCCCCAGCGACGCCCGGGCCTAAGCCAGTGGCCGTGCCTCGGCACGGGTTATCCTTCGTCCCCCCGTTGCACAAACGGCGCGAAGCCGAGGCGCAGTCTCAGTCCACGGATCCTGCGGCGGCGGGCGATGCCGTGGCCTTCCAAGAGCCGTCCCGGCTCGTCTACACGGCAGATGATCGAGGCCACCGCGTCCATGCGCCTGCGCCACCCTCGAGCGTTGATCCGCGCACCCGCAGCGCCGCCCGGGAGCTCGAGGATGAGGTGACGTTCTCACGTGCGGTGCTGACGTTCATGCACAAGCGCGAGATCACCGTCGCGGACGTGGCCAGCGTCGTGCTGGATCCCACGGAGTCCTGGCCAGACCCAGAGGGCGAGAGCAAGCAGCGACGAGTGTTTCGCCAGGAGGGCTGCGAGTGGGCCCTCGTCGCCCACACGGACCGAGACCAGCCGCATGTGATCGCCATCACCCCTGTGCGTGCCGCGCTGGGGAAACGTTCACTCCGGGGCAGCGGCAAGCGACGGGGTGAGTCGCATGGTGTGGCGCACAGCCGCCCCGCCGTGGACTCCATGTCGGAGTTGCAACGACGGCTGACTGATCAAGGCTACGTGGTGGAGCAAGGTGGCAAGCACCTCAAGATCCACGATCCGCAACGTCCGGATCTCGGGTCCGTGGCCGCCCCCGTGACTCCCTCCGATGTCCGGTCCATTCCCAATGTGGTGGCCCAGCTGCGCCGGGTCTTCGGCGTGCGACTCTGAGCCTTCAGCGAGGTGACGCCATGGTGCCGGCGACGTCCACGGTGCTGCGGGTCACTGTTCCAGCTGGCGCCCCAGGCGGGAGAACACGCGCAGGAGGTCGTCGGCGTCGTTGCCCTCGAGGTGGGCGAGGAACACGTCCTTGACCTGCCGCGAGTGGATCGCGGCTGCCTTCCGGAACACCGCGCGACCCTCTGGGGTGAGCAGGGCCTGGGACCCGCGGCCATCCTCGGAGCAGGCCCGACGCTGAACCCAGCCCCGCTGCTCCATGGTCGTGATCTGGTACGTCAGCCGCGAGGGGGAGAACACCATGCGGCTGGCCAGTTCGCCCATGCGCAGGCGCCGGTCGGGTGCCTCGTTGAGCAGGAGCAGCACGTTGTAGGCCGCCAAGGTCAGGCCCGTTTCCTGCTTGAGGTGCTGCTCGAGGCGATCCTGCAGCAGCGCGGTGGCCTCGAAGTACGCCCGCCACGCCTGCATCTCCACATCCGACTCCTGATGCCCGGCCCGCGAGGACCGGGACCACGCCACCTCCGACGGCACGGACCCAGTCCGGGTGGGGATCGCGGCGGTGGTGTGGTCAGGCTCGGGGGCGCGGGTCATCAGGTCAGAGTCCTTGCGAGGAGTTGCTCGAACGGCGTGACCTCCAGGGTAGTGGTGCGCGGGGACGGCGTTGCGCTCGCCGCAGGCCCGCGGTCGCTGCGCGGGCGCGGAGTCAGTGCGGCCGCCAGATCCTCGCCGGCCGCCTCGATCCGCGCAGACAGCGCCGTGGTGCGGGTGGACTCGCTGCCGTGGGCCACCTCGCCCCAGTCATCGGCCGCAGCGAAGACGGCCGCGGGCAGCGTCTGGGCACGCAGGTAGGCGAACAGCGGGCGCATCGCGGTGTCCAGCATGAGCGAGTGCCGCGCCGTGCCTCCGGTGGCGCCGAGCAGCACGGGCACCCCGCGCAGGGCGTCGTCGTCCACGAGGTCCCAGAAGGACTTGAACACCCCCGAGTAGGAGGCCTTGAACGTCGGCGAGACCGCGATGATGCCATCGGCTCCCGCGGTCTGACCCAGCGCTGCGGACAGTCTCGGGCTCTGCGCGGGGGAGACCATCGACTGCGCCAGGTCCGTGGCCAGGTGTCGCAGCTCGATGACCTCCACCTGCGTCACGACGCCGGCCTCACCGAGGGCGCGCTCGGTCGCCTCCGTCAGACGGTCGGCGAGCTTGCGCGTGGAGGACGGATCGCTCAGGCCACCCGAGACCACCACCAGGCGGCGGGACGGAGGGGTGAACGGGTCCCGCACACCCGGTGCGGATGACGCAACGCGGACAGAGCCGCCGCCGTCGGGGGTGGTCGTCATCGGATGTTCGCCTCCTGGGCGGCGCGCCCGCCGGTGTCCGCCTGCGCGGACTCGGGTGTCGTGGACTGGACCTGAGCGGCGGCGTCGCGCTCGGCCTGGGCCGCCGAACCGGGGCCACCGCCAGGGATCGGTGCGCGGCCCTCGCGTGCGCGCTGCACGAGGAACTCATGGGTGGGTGCCTCGGGGACGTCGGCGGGCTTGAGCGCGGCGAACTCGCGGCGCAGCACGGGCAACACGTGCTCGCCGAAGAGATCGATCTGCTCGAGCACCACATCGGTGGGCAGGCCGGCGTGGTCGATGAGGAACATCTGGCGTTGGTAGTCACCCACCCACTCGCGGAACTCGAGGGTGCGCTCAATCACCTGCTGCGGCGAGCCGACGGTCAGCGGCGTCATACGGGAGAAGTCCTCGAGCGAGGGGCCGTGGCCGTAGACGGGAGCGTTGTCGAAGTAGGGGCGGAAGCGACGCACCGCCTCCTGCGAGTTGTGGTGCATGAACGCCTGACCGCCCAAGCCCACATACGCCTGGTGGGCCTGGCCGTGGCCGTAGTACTCGTAGCGCTGGCGGTAGAGCTGCACCATCTGGATGATGTGCTCCTTATTCCAGAAGATGTTGTTGTGGAAGAACCCGTCGCCGTAGTAGGCGGCCTGCTCCGCGATCTCGGGAGAGCGGATGGAGCCGTGCCACACGAAGGGCGCGACGCCGTCGAGCGGCTTGGGCGTGAGGGTGAAGTCCTGCAGGGGCGTGCGGAACCGGCCCTGCCAGTCCACCGTGTCCTCATGCCACAGGCGGTGGAGCAGGTGGTAGTTCTCCACGGCCAGGTTGATTCCCTGGCGGATGTCCTTGCCGAACCACGGGTAGACGGGGCCGGTGTTGCCGCGGCCCAGGGTGAGGTCCACGCGGCCCTCGGCCAGGTGCTGCAGATAGGAGTAGTCCTCGGCCAGGCGCACCGGGTCCATCGTGGTGATCAAGGTGGTGGCGGTGGAGAGAATGAGCTTCTCGGTGGCCGCGGCCAGGTAAGACAGCAGCACGGGCGGGTTGCCCGGGGCCACGAAGGGCGGGTTGTGGTGCTGGCCGGTGGCGAAGACCTCGAAGCCGGCCTGCTCGGCCCGCTGCGCGATCTTCACGGTGTCCTTGATGCGCTGGTGCTCGGTGGGCACCGCGCCCGTGTGCGGGTCCGGGGTGAGGTCGCCGATGGTGAAGACGCCGAACTGCATGATTCATCTCCTTCAAATCTGAACTACCTGGATCAACGCTACCTGACCTGAGCCTATTCCCCGGTGGTGGACGACGGCGCACGGGGGGAGCAGACTGACGCCATGACGCAGAGCCCCGTGCCCCGACCGAGCGACCACGTGGACCAGGAGCCGCTGGTGCTCGTGTTCCAACAAGTCACGGCGATGATGTCCAATGACTTCACCATCCAGGACGTGTCTGGACAGCCCGTGGCCCAGGTGCACACGCGCGGCTCGGGACTGGCGCGGTTGTTCATGGGCAGCCGAGATCTCGAGGTGACCGACCTGCAGGGCAACACCCTGTTCATGGTCCAGGACATCGTCACCATGGGCCGAGATCGCTATCAGGTCCTCAACGCGCACGGCGAGGTCATCGCGAACCTCGTGCACCGCATCACCTTCTTCACCACCCAGATGGAGGTGCAGGTGATCGATGGGACGGTCATGGAGCTGCGCGGAAACCTGTTCGACTACGACTTCCAGATTCTCGTGGGTCAGACACCCGTGGCGGAGGTCAGCCGGCAATGGTCCGGACTGGGCCGTGCGCTGATGGGCCACAGCACCTACCTGCTGCGCCTGGATCCTCAGATGCCGGACATGGTTCGCTACGCCACGATGGGAGCGGTCATTAGCCTCGATCTGCTGCGGGCCAAGGAGGACCGTCGCCGTCGCCAGAATTGATGGCGGACTGCGAGAGCGACGACGCTCTCAGGCCTCGTCGTCCCGGGGCCGCGCCCGCTCCCGTGAGCGTTCGCGGCGGCTGAGCCAGGTGGAAGCGGCCAGGGTGATGGCAGGGGAGACGCGGCGGGCCACGTGATAGAACTGCGCGCTGCCGGGACGGCGCACCGGGGCGGAGGCGTTCAGGGCGGCGTCCACGATGCCCGTGAAGTCCTCCGGGGCGTGGCCTTTCCCTCGGCGCACCAGCGAGCGCAGCGCACCGGGCGCCTTCGGGGACAGGCGTGCCATGAGCCCGGTGCGGACCACGGCGGGGGCCACCACGCGGACGGTGACGCCGGTGTCCGCCAGTTCGCGGGCCAGCACCTCGCCGTAGGCGTTCACGGCGGCCTTGGCAGCGGAGTAGGCGCCCAGATCGGTGGAGAGCACATCGCCGGCCACGGACCCGAACAGCACGATCTCCCCGGACCCGCGCGCCACCATCGCGGCCGCGATGGGATGCACCACGCGCACGGTCCCGCCGTAGTCGAGGTCCATGGCCGCGAGAACGTCTGAGGTGGGCACCTCGACCAGCCGCCCGGCCGGCATCACGGCGGCGCAATGCACCAGCCGCTGCGGCGCCAGCGTCCCCACCGAAGCGCCCGACGACGCCCGGTTGCCCGACGTCGCCCGGTCGCCTGACGTCGCCCGTTCAGCGTCCTGCCGCTCCGAGTGCAGTTCCTGCGCCGCGGCTGCCAGCGCTTGGGTGTCTTCATCCGAGCGCACATCGCAGACCAGCGTCCGCAACCGGGCCGCCGCGTGCGCGCCCTGCTCGACTGTCACGTCGCGGACGAGGTGCTCGAGGCCGGGGATGTCCCGGTCCGCGGCGAGCACGGGCACTCCGCGCTCCAGGAGGTCCACGGCCAGGGCGCGCCCGATGCCGGTGGCCGCACCGGTCACCACGGCACTGGAAGGCAAGGGGCGTTTGCTTCGCTCAGCCACGCAGCCACCCTGTGACGCGCCGGCTCGCGGCCACACCGGCACCGGTGGCGCGCAGACCGGCCCGCAGCGCCGTCGTGGTGAGCGCCGAGGGGGTGCTCAGGGCGGCACCGGCACTGAAGGGTGCGCGGGAGCGGGTCACGGTGCGGGCGTGGGAAAGCCGTTCCACGCCAGCGCGGCCGTGATAGGCGCCGGTGCCGGAGGCTCCGACCCCGCCGAAGGGCGCGTTGGGGACGGTGAGGTGGGTGGCGACGTCGTCCACCGTGATGGCCCCGCAGGAGACCCGCCGGCAGAACTCGGCGAAGGCGTCTCCCTCGGGGCCGAACCACGAGGCAGCCAGGGGTGCGGGGCGGGGGACCTGGCGTTCGATGACGTCGGCGACGTCGTCATAGGCGTGCACCGTCAGCACGGGGCCGAAGACCTCCTCGGTGTCGATCTCCATCTCCGCGCTGACGTCGGTGAGGATGAGCGGTTCGATTACCCGGGTGCGCCGATCGACCCACGAGCGATCCTCCGCCGACGTGGCCCCGGTGACGGGCGCGTGGCCGCGGCGATGCAGTTTCGCGCCGGAGCGCACGGCATCGGCGACCAGGCCCACCACGCGCTCTAGGTGGGCGTCATGAATCAGCCCGATGGGCGAGACCGTGGCGGCCTCCCGGGCGGCCGCGAGGAAGGCGGGCAGGTGTTCGCGGGGCACGTAGACCTCATCGGGGCACACGCAGATCTGCCCGCCGTTCATCAACCGGCCGGCCATCAGCCGCGCGGCGGCGCGGGGGACGTCGTCGGCGAGAATCTGCGGGGAGAGCACGGCGGGGTTCTTGCCGCCGAGCTCGAGGGTGACGGGCACCAGATTCGTGCCCGCCGCCTCGGCGACCTTCGCCCCGATCCGGGTGGAGCCGGTGAAGAAGAGATGGTCCCAAGGCTGGGCGGCGAAGTCGGCGGCCACCTCGGCATCGCCGGTGACCACGGCAAGCTCTTCGGCGTCGAAGTGCTGCGGCACCAGCTCGGCCAGCAGCGCGGCGGTGGCCGGAGTGTGCTCGGAGGGCTTGATCACGACGCGGTTGCCCGCGGCGATCGCCGCCGCGGCCGGCTGCAGGGTCAGCGTCACCGGCACGTTCCACGGGCCCATCACGCCCACCACGCCCAGCGGCACCCGCTCCACCCAGGTAGGCAGGGCCATGAGCGAGGAACCACGCACGGGCCGTGGAGCCGTCCATGCCCGGCACCGGGCGCGCAGCAGGGCGATGTCCGGTAGGGGTCCCAGCACGTCCGTCATGAGCCCGACGCCGGCCGGGCGCGTGCCGAAGTCCTCGGCCACCGCCGCGGCGATGGCGTCGGCGTGGCGGGTGAGCAGCAGCGTGAGGCGATCAAGCCGATCGCGGCGAAGCCGGATGCTCGGGGCTCCCTCGCGGTGGACCGCGGCGCGTTGCAGGGCCAGGGCGGCGGCGGGGGAGAGGGTCATGTCTGCCACAGTAGCCGCCGCGTGGCGGAAGCAGTGTGGGTGGGCCGCGTACGCTTCATGGGTGGATTTCAGTGCGTACGGCAGGCTTCTGAGGGACACCCGTATCCGGAATCTGCTGGTGATCGGGTTCATCGCCCGGTTCCCGCACACCGCGGCCGGGGTGATCCTCACCTTGCATGTGGCGCTCACCCTGGGACTGGGCTACGGCCAGGCGGGTCTGGCCGCGGCGGCCATGACGCTGGGCATTGCGGTGGGTGCCCCGTGGCGGGGCCGCGTGATCGACAAGCGCGGACTGCGCCGCGCCCTCATTCCCTCGGTGATCGGCGAGGCCGTGATCTGGCCGTTGGTGCCGTGGCTGCCGTTCCCCTGGATGCTGCTGGCCGTGTTCGCCGGCGGAGTGCTGGCGGTGCCGATCTTCTCCGTGGTCCGGCAGGGCCTGGGTGTGCTCACGCATGGCCGGGAGCGGCAGACGGCGTTCGCCCTGGACTCGATCATCACCGAGACGATCTTCATGGTGGGTCCGGCACTCGGTGCGGTGGTGGCGGCCGGCTGGTCCACGGCGTGGGGATTGACCATTGTGGGCCTCTCCGGCGCCCTGGGTGGTGCCCTGCTGATGTGGTTCAACCCGCCCACGCACTCCAGGCAAGTGGAGCAGCGTGGTGGAACTGGTGGCGGGGGCGGCGGTTCCGGGAACGATGCCGGGGGCAGCACCGGAGGCGACGCGGGGAGCCGAGCGGACGGCGTCGGGAAGACGACGGGCGGCGGCAGCCATGCCGCGCCCGAGTCGGACGACTACACCGAGGCCGAGGAGCAACAGCGCGCCATCGCGCAGTCGGTGCAGGCCGCGCCCCTGCACGTGGATGTGGCGGCCGCGCAGCTGACCACGGGTGCGATTCCCGTGGTGACCTCGGCGATTCCAGCGGTCACCGGGTCTCTGCCCGTGATCCAGCCCGGTGGGACGGTGGCGCAGGCGCCGAGTCGGCGCGAGCGACTGCGGGCCTGGCGAGAGCGGTCCTTTTCCTGGGTGAGCCCGCCGGCCGTGGCGGTGATGCTGGTGTCCATGGCAGCCGGCATGGTGCTGGTGGGCACCGAGGTGACCATGGTGGCAGAGCTGGAGCGCCAGGGTCAGGCCGGGTCCGTGGGCATCGTCTACGCGTTCTGGTGCGGCGCCTCGGCCATCGGCGGCCTGATCTACGGAGCGCGAGGCAAGGAGATCAACCCGCTGCTGCTGATGACTTTGTTCACGGTGTTCACGGTGCCGCTGGCGTTCGTGGACGGGCTGTGGGCACTGGCCTTTGCCTCGATCCCGTCCGGCCTGGTGACCGCCCCCACGCTGGCGGCGTCCTCGGCGCGACTGGCCTCGCTGGTCCCGGAGGAGCGGCGCGGTGAGGCCATGGGCTTCTACGGTTCGGCGCTGACCGCCGGTGCGGCGATGGGTGCCCCGCTGGCCGGCGTGTTCATCGACGCGATCGATCCCGCCGCCGGGTATCTGGTGGCGGCGGCCTCGGGCCTGCTGATCGTCACGGTCGCTGTGGTGCTGACCCTGGCGTCCCGACGCCGGACGGGGTGAGTCCGGCGGTGGGGTGCGCTATCAGTCGGTGTGGTGTCTAGGCCAGCAGCTCAATGATCCGTGAGACGCACAGGTCCGTCAGGGCCTTGCTGTAACCGGGGTCGGTGTTGTCCATGAACAGGTGTGCGTCCGTGTCGTATTCGAAGAGGTCCGCGGGACGGTCCGGGTGCTCGGCGGTGGCGGCGTAGCTGCGGGCGAGCGGCAGGTCCTCGTCGACGGCCCAGGGGTCGCGCTCGCCGAGGTGCACCTGGAGTGCGACGTGCGGGGGCCACAGCGGGGCGAAAGCGTTGAGGGGTAGTGCAGCCGAGATGCTGAGGCAGGCGCGGAAGGCGGGGATGGTCTGCGCGGCGCAGTGGGCGGGCAGAGCGCCCAGGCTGATGCCGGCCACCACAGAGGCCTGGGGGTAGTCCATGATCGTCTCGATGCCGCGCGCCGTGATGGTGGAGGTACCGAGTTCCTTCGCGAAAGCCACACCCTCCTCCACGGTCTCGAAGACGCGGCCGTCGTAGAGGTCCGGGGTGTGGACCGTGTGTCCGCCAGCTTCGATGAGCTCAGCAAAGCGGCGCACGCCCTCCGTGAGTCCGCGGGCGTGGTGGAAGAGGATGATCTGGGCCATGACTGGGACCGTAGCCTGCGGCGGCGCAGGGGAGCGAGGCCGTCTCACTCGGTGGCCATGGTGGTCAGGGCCTTCTCTACTTCACTCGAGTGACCCATAATGTAGGTACGTACCTACAGCGAGGGAGGTGTCGCGCATGGCGACGATGAGTGCCAGAGCGTTCAATCGCGATGTGAGCCAGGCCAAGCGCTTCGCGGCGGAGGGGCCGCTCGTCATTACGGACAGGGGGGAGCCATCGTTTGTGCTCCTGTCCATCGATGACTACCGCCGTCTTAATCAGGAACACGAAAACGTCGTGGATCGGTTGACTATGGACGACAATGTTGATATCGACTTCGAACCGGTACGCTTTGAGTGGCGACCTGCTGACCTGTGAACTACCTATTGGACACCAACGTCCTGAGTGAATTGAGGAAATCTCCCCGGCGCGCCAACCCAGCGGTGCGGTCATGGGCATCTTCGCGGCCGGCCCACGAGCTGTACATCTCTGTGGTTACCCTCCTTGAGATCGAACTGGGAATTGAACGGTTGAGCCGTCGGGATTCAGGGCAAGCTAGTCGCCTCAGGCGGTGGGTCGATGAAGAGGTCATGCAACTGTTCCGCGGCCGCATCATGTCTCTAGGTGTCGATGAGATGCGGGTGGCTGCACGCTTCCATGTTCCCGACCCGCGTCCTGAACGGGATGCGCTGATCGCGGCGACAGCCCTGGTGCACGACCTCGTCGTCGTGACGAGAAATGTGGATGACTTCGCTCCCACGGGAGTGACAGTGCTCGACCCGTGGCAAATGAGGTAAGCCGGTTCAATTAGCTAGAGCTTCACTTTCTGCCCGTTAAGTGAACTCCATGAACTGGGGCATTGTTATCCGCCCTCCGGCATCGCCAACTGCACAGGCACGCCGGGCTCCGGGTGTTCCCCGCTGACCAGGACTGCTCGACCCGGGATCCCTGGCACCGGTGTCAAGCGGGGCCACACCATGCGCTGTTCGGCTGTCGTGGCTGCGGGCACAAAGAAGCGGCGGACCACATGGGGCATCAACCGCGAGGTGACCGCCTCGCGTCCGCCGACCAACAGGATGCGCAGGCCCCGACCCGCGGCGGAGTCGATGAGTCGGATCAGCTCTTCATCCAGGCCCCGGTAGGTCTGGGGGTCGCGCACGGCCCCCCAGTGGGGCCATCCGGTGATCAGCACGGTGCCGCCGGCAGCGGCCAGGTCGCGCACTGCCTCCATCAGTTCAGCCAACTCCGGAACGCCGTCGTCACGTGCCGAGATGCGCGACGTTGTCGCGGCCTCGCCAGACCCGATGAGCGGGGCGCACTCGTCGGTGCCATCGAGGATCAGCAGGGGCACGGCGGAGGACTCGAGCACACCGATCAGGTGCTGCACGACCTCCGAGCGGCCGCCGTCGTGTTCGACGATCCACGCCGTGCTGCCCCGTGCGTCGGACTCGAGGCGCACGGGCACATGACGGGCAGCCGCCGTGTCATCGCGCAGGGCCACCACCAGCCCGGCACTGTCGACCCCCAGCAGCTCGGGCGGTGGTGACCAGCGGACCGGAAGAGTCGGCGACACGACCGGATCAGGCACAGGGCACAGCGCACTGAGATCGGCCACGTCAGCGATCACGGCGTCCCAGTCACTCGGCACCACCGGTGGCGGCCGGTGACCCCAGCGTCGCCAGGTGACCTCCGCGGTGGCCCGGACCCACGCGGACGCGCGAAACGCCAGCGGTGGGTGACCGGGGCGCACCAAGAAGGCAGATCCGGGCTGATCTGCAGGCAGGTGCGCAGCGTCCCTCGCGCCCATGATGTCCCAGGACTCCTGCTCTGTGGCCGTGCGCAGGCACAGCACGGCCCCGAGATTCGAGCGGATGTCCGAAGTGACGGTGCCGGTGGCGCGCTGTGTGGCCATGACGAGGTGGAAGCCGAGAGAACGCCCTGTTGCAGACAGGCGTTGGAGCACAGTGGCGGCGTCGGGGTGGTCGTCCATGAGGACTTTCAATTCATCGATCGCCACCACGAGCCGAGGGAGCATGGCGTTCGGATGGCGCGCCCGGAACGCGGCGTAATCGCTGACGCCGTCACGGGCGAAGAGCACCTCACGACGGCGTAGCTCGGCCGAGATGGCGTCCAGTGCCCGTAGCGACGATGATTCGACGTGGTTGGTCTCGACCACCATGGTGTGGGGGAGCTGCTCCAGGACGGAAAAGGACGCCCCGCCTTTGAAATCCAAGAGGATCAGGGCTAGCTCACTCGGAGCATAGCGAGAGGTGAGGCCCACCAAAACACTGAGCAGCAGGTCTGACTTCCCGGAACCCGTGGTACCAACCAGCAGGACGTGGGGGCCGTCGGCGACGAGGTCGAAGATGACCGCCGGGCGGCCGGCGTCGGGGCCCGCTGCGAGGGCAGTGACGAGACGCGTCCCCGCTGACGCGTCGGGACGTCGTGCCGGCAAGGACAACGGGCCCGACGACGGCGCACCGGTGGCGCTGATGATGTGCGCCAGATCATCGGCGATCTCGCGTACCCACCACTGCAGCGTGACCGGTGAGACGCCGAGTACGTCGAGGTCGTTGAGGTACTGGCCCTGGGAGATCAGGGAGGCCTCACGTTCGGACAGATCGATCTCATCGGCACGCGTGAGACCGCTGGCCGGATTGTCCGGGTCACAGTCCACCACACGCCACCCACGCGCGATCATGTCGGCTTCCGATAGCGATGGATCTGCGGGATGGTCCAGATCGCCGCCACCCCAGACTCGCCACGCGTCGGCGACGCGTGCGAGCGGAAGCGCGCGCAGCAGCGTTCCCGTGTTGACGTCTGAACCGCGGTGCCACCAGCGCACCACTCCCGCGGTTGCGGTGACGAATGAGCGGTCATGACGCAGGGCATCGAGGAGCAGTTGCGCCACAATCCAGCGACTCACGGCAGCGAGGTCTTCCTCGTCCCCGTGCACGCGCACGGCTACCTCAGACAGCGTGCTCACGGCGGGCTGGTTGCATCGGGACGCCTCAGCCCAGAGACCCGTCTGGGCTGGGTCATCGACCACCATCTCACCGTGGGCTCGACCCCAGTGCAGCACCGGCGGTGGAACGCTGGTTTGACTATGCGCCGCTGACTGCGCGCCAGCCATGCCGAACCGATCGGTCCCTAAGTGACGGCAGGCCCGCGAGAGCCCGGCAGGGCTCAGCAGGGCGTTCGACCGTAGTGCGGCGCGGTCGGCGACGGCATCGGACACGCGACGGCGGTACCGGTGGCGCTGGCGGCGCTGAATCCCCGCCATCGCGGCCAACGCGACGATGGACATGAGGCCGAAGAGCAGAAAGTAGACCTGCCCCGTGGTCACAGCAAGCAGAATGCCCATTGCCAACGGTCCGACCGCCACCACTGCTGTGAGGAACAGAGACAGGGGCGAGGGCGCGCCTGGGACATCCACCTCGGGGTCTGGCAGGTCGACCGGCGGGGACAGCGGCGACGGGGCCGTTTCTGTGGCGCTCATCCGAGAACGGCCCAGGGCGAACTCATGGTCGCCGCGCCAGAGGCCGCGGCCCGCGGGCGAGCTGACGCTGATGCCCTCGGGCAGCGGTTGCAGGACGGTCGCTCTGGATGGCGCACGGCGGTCGGCGAGACGCCACTGACTCGCACCCCGACCCACGCTCAGGCCATTGCGGGCCAGAGGCACGATCCGGCCGGCGTCGGGCCCGGAAGCTGTCACGAGGCTCAGCTGTGCGCCGTCGCTCCCCGCGGGCGCAGCAGAGGGCGGCCGCGCGACGTAGATGAGGCGGCGACCCGACGTGGCCCACCGGGTCACAGACAGGGGTGCGAAGCGCTCCTGTACCGCCCGGTCCTGCTGCAATGAATCCTCGGGCAGGCGCGACACCACCCATCGCTGTGGTCGCTGCAGACCGTAGACCTCAACGGTCCAGCTCATCGGTGCCCTCCCTCATGCCGCGCCTCGTCACAACCCGTTTGCGTGACGTTCCACGACTATGCCTGGTCCGGGCACACAACGCCGTCCACGCCCGTCAAACTGTGGATAACGTGTTCGGGGGCGGGTTGTGGCCGAGGCGTGACACTCCGGGCGAGGCTCATTGTCCACAGGCGCAGGGGGGTCAGCGGCGACGAGGCGCGAAGCGTTGTAGTCTGGTCTCCGACAAGCGCTGGGGATGGCGCCGGGGCCGAAACGGGTCCCGATCGTTGATGTCATGACGGAGGGGGTTTACTCGTGGACGCGTCGCGCATTTTGGAGCAGGAGCTCCGCGAACTGATCCGCCGCCGCGGGATCGACCCGCAGCGGGAGCCCGAGACGGTCCGCCACCTCATTCGCGAGGCACTGCGTGACTACGAGGCTCGAGCGTTGCGCAGCAACTCACTGCCCGCTCTCACCGAGGCCGAAGACGCCAGCACCTGGCTCTTCGACGTTCTCGCCGGGTTCGGCCCGCTGCAGCGGCTGCTGGACGACGACGAAGTCGAGGAGATCTGGATCAACGCCCCCGACGAGGTCTACTGCGCACGAGCGGGACGTTCGGAATTGACCGGGATCGTCCTGACCGAGCAGCAGGTGCGAGACACCGTCGAGCTCATGCTCAAGAGCTCGGGGCGCCGACTTGACCTCTCCACGCCCTTCGTCGACGCGGCGTTGCCTGACGGCTCGCGTCTCCACGTGGCCATCCCGGACATCACTCGCCGGCACTGGTCCGTCAACATTCGCAAGTTCATCGCTCGAGCACACCGACTCGATGATCTCGTCCGCGGCGGCTCGCTCACACCGCAAGCCGCACGGTTCCTGGATGCTGCTGTCGATGCGGGGATGAACATCCTCGTCTCAGGCGCCACTCAGGCGGGCAAGACGACGATGCTCAACTGCCTGGCGGCATCGATCGGAGCTCGCGAGCGAGTCATCACCGTCGAGGAGATCTTCGAGCTCAAGCTCCCCGTGCGTGACGTCGTCGGTCTCCAGTGTCGTCAGCCCAATCTTGAGGGCCATGGGGAGATTCCGTTGCGCCGCTTGGTGAAGGAGGCGCTGCGCATGCGCCCTGACCGGCTGATCATCGGCGAGGTGCGGGAGGCGGAGTCCCTCGACATGCTCATCGCCTTGAACTCCGGACTGTCCGGCATGTGCACGATCCACGCCAATTCCGCCGCAGATGCACTCACGAAGCTCTGCACCCTTCCGCTGCTTGCTGGTGAGAACATTTCGAGGAATTTCGTGGTCCCGACGGTTGCCACCTGTATCGACGCCGTTGTCCACTGCTCCCGGGATCGTCAGGGACGGCGCCGCGTTCAGGAGATCATGACGGTCGGCTCGCGCGTCGAGGACGGCATCATCGAGACCTCGGCACTGTTCCGCCGCACTGCGGACGGGGAGTTGGCACTGAACGCGGGCGCGAGCCTCGAAATGCCGGCCCTCACGGAGCGCGGCATCGATGTGCGCAACCTGGTGGGTGCCTGATGGGCGTCGGTCTGGGTTTGGGCCTCGGAGCGGGCCTCTTCTTGATCTGGTGGTCGTTCTGGTACGCGCCACCCGCGGCGGAGTCCAAGCGCTCCGCCAGAGACTCGCGTTTGCGTCGGCTTATTGCGCAAGCGGGAATCTCCCGGCTCTCACCGGTGGGCGTCGTGATGTCCATGGTCTTCTCCGGACTCCTCGTGGGCGTCATCGTCCTGGCTTTCACCATGGCGGTGCCCATTGCCGCCTGCTTCGCCCTGTTCGGCGGCGCCGTCCCGTGGGCGCTGCTCTCGTACCAGGCCCGACGGCGTCACGTGGCATTGCGTGACCTCTGGCCCGACGCCGTTGACCACATTCGCTCGGCGATCCGCGCTGGCCTGACGCTGCCCGAGGCCCTGATGCAGCTGGGTGAGTCCGGCCCGGAGGGTCTGCGTGAGCCGTTCCTAGAATTCGGGCGCGACTACAGAGCGGGTGCCCGGTTCCTCGACGCCCTGGAGAGCTTGAAGGGAAGAATGGCTGACCCCGTGGCGGATCGCCTCGTGGCGGCACTGCGCATGACGCGAGAGGTCGGCGGCGCCGACATCGGACAATTGCTACAGACGCTGTCCGAATTCCTCCGTCAAGATGCGCGCGTGCGTCAGGAGCTGGAGGCCCGGCAGTCCTGGACCGTCAATGCGGCGCGTCTCGCGGTGGCTGCTCCGTGGGTGGTCCTGCTCTTGCTCGGCACGCAGCCGATTGCGGCCCAGGCCTACCAGTCCGCGGCCGGGGCATTTCTGCTCACCGTGGGCCTCGTGGTCTCCGTGGTCTGCTACCAGGCCATGCTCCGCATCGGTGCGCTGCCGCAGGATCGGCGGGTGATCGCATGACCGCGACCGTCGCGCTGGGAGCCATGCTGGGGCTCGTGTTCGCTGGTGGGGTCCTGCTGATTCTGCGCTACATACCGCTGGGCTGGAAGCCGTCGCTGGAGCAACGCATCGCCCCACAGATGCGCCATCATCGGCCGCCATCCGCGTTGCTCTTCGAGGACGCCGTCACCACTCCCTGGAGCGCCTTCGGGCGGATCGCGGACCCCCTGGTCACCCTGGGTGTCCGTTCGCTGGCCAAATATCGACCCGGAACCGACGGGCTGCAACAACGACTGGATGCTGCTGGCTCCACGCTGACCATCAGCGACTACCGTGCGCAGCAGGTCATGCTCGCCGTGGCAGGGGCGGTCGTCTCGGTGGTGGCCGCCGTCGCGCTGGTCAACGCCGGCACCGTGAACCCCTTCTTCGCGGCGGTCCTCGTCATGCTGCTCACATCCCTGTCTGCCCTGGCTCGCGACTCACTGTTGACCTCGAGCGTCAAGGCTCGGCGTCGGCGCATGCTCACCGAATTCCCCTCCATCGCGGAGCTGTTCGCGCTGTCGATCAGTGCCGGGGAGTCGACGACGGGCGCCCTCGAACGCATCGCCACGATGGCCCGAGGCGACCTCGCCTTTGAATTCACTCGGACACTCCGCGAGATGCGCGCCGGTGCCTCGCTGGCTCACGCGTTGCGCGACTGCAGCCAGCGCATCCAGCTGCCGCCCGTGACGCGCTTCGTGGACGGCGTGCTCGTTGCAATCGAGCGCGGGACACCGCTGGCCGATGTCGTGCGTGCTCAGGCCCAGGACGTCCGAGAGATGTCCAAACGGGAGCTCATGGAATCTGCCGGTCGCAAAGAGATCCAGATGATGTTCCCCCTAGTTTTCGGCATCCTGCCACTCACTGTGGTGTTTGCCGTTTTCCCCGGCATCACGCTCATGAACGTGGGCTTCTAGATGTCATTCTCCACTCACGAAAGGTCACCGAACATGTCACTCTTCACTCAGCTCTACCTGACCCTGCACACCGCCGTCGGCGATCTCGCTGAGCGCTCCCGGGACGACCGGGGAGACGTGCCCGGGTGGGTCATGATCACCCTGATGTCCGCCGTCCTCGTTGTGGGACTGTTGGCCATTGCTGGCCCAGCGCTGCAGGACCTGTTCAACAACGCCATCTCGCGCGTCCGCGGTCAGTGATTTCACGTCGTTCGTGGCGTGCCCTGTGTGCACGCCTGCGTGACGACGAGCGCGGCTCCGCCGTCGCCGAGTCCACCATGGTCTACGGGGTGTTGGCCGTCTTGTTCTTCACTGTGCTGCAGGGCGGGATGATCATCCACACACGCAATGCCCTGATCGACGCAGCCAGTGCGGGAGCTCGCTACGGTGCCCTCGCGGACCGGACCGTCGGTGACGGCGTCGGACGGGCGCGGGACGTGCTGGGTTCCACCGTGCCCGGACAAGGCGGAGCGGACATCACGGGCACGACAATCTCGGAGGGCGGCGGCGTCCCGGTGGTGCGCGTGACCATCCGCACGCAGCTGCCAGCCCTGGGTTTCCTGCCCGGACCGATTCCGCTCGAGGTGCACGGACATGCCTACCGGTACTGACACCCCGCCGAAAGCTGGACTCGGCGGGCGGTTGGAATCGGACCAAGGGTCAGCGACCGTCGAGTTTCTCGGGCTGGCGCTCATCCTGTTGATTCCGCTGATCTACCTCATGGTCTTCGTGTCGCAAGTCCAGGCGGCGGCTTATGCCGCCGTGGCGGCCTCGGACCAGGCGGCCTCGGCCGTCGTGATCAGCGAGGGAGCCGTGGCCGAAGCCGCCGCTCAGCACGCGGCGCTGCTCACCCTGGGCGACTACGGCGCCCGCGAGTTTCCGCATTCGGTGAGCGTGCAATGCACCCACAGCTGCGCTGCCCTCGAGCCTGGCGATGTCGTGCGGGTTGCCGTCGAGGTGAGTGTCCCCATGCCGTTGGTGCCTGTCATCGGAGCCAGCTTCGCGCCGGTCACGGTCTCGGCTGACGCCCAGCAGAGAGTGCCGCAATATTGATGTGTCGACCCCAGGAACCTCGGCCCGCTCGCTGGCCTCCTGCCACGACGCCGGAACCGGTCGGCAATCCTCTCGTGAAGCGAGACGAGGCCCCATGCCCTTCGGCCTCGGGGCCGCGCGGGGAGTCCGGGCAGATCACCGTGCTCACCTTGGGCATGAGCGCCATCATCATCGCCCTGCTGCTCGTCATGCTCGCAACGACCTCGGTCACGCTCCAGGCGCGCAAGCTGCAGTCTTTCGCAGACGGCGCTGCCCTGGCCGGAGCGGAGGCGGCCCGCCTGGCGACCGACGACTCTGGTCGCGTTGCGCTCACCGACGCCGAAGTCCAGTCCGCCGTGCAGAGCTACCTGGCCGATGTCTCGGCCAGCACCACCATTCCCGGGATGACCGGTGTCTCCGCACGACTCTCGGCTGACGGCACGTCGGTGGACGTGTTCCTCACCGCCACCGTCGCAGTCACACCCGCAGACGGGTTGGTGGGACTGCACTTGCCCGCGGTGATCCCCATCGACGCGGCCGGAGACTCGCGCACCATTCTGCGCCGCTGAGCGCCACCGCGCGGTGTCTCTGTGCCCGGTCCTGCTGTCCTCCTGGGACGCCGCGCGTCAGCCTGCGGCTCCTCGAGGCCCTTCAACCTCCGGTTTGCATCACGACCCCCCGTTTTTACGGGAGGTTGTGATGCAAATCGGAGGTCAGGGAGGGGGTCGGGGCGGCACTGTGCGTTCGCGTGCCGTGCCGGCCAGCCTCGGTAAGCCCCCGAGGGCCCCGAGCCATGCGCGGTAGGCTGGATGGATCATGGCTGAAACTGACTTCGCGGCAGAGATCGAGTCTCTGCGCCACACCCTGTCCTCCATCGAGCAGGTCTCTGACCTGGACAAGATCACGGCGGACATCGCCGATCTGGAGCAGCAGGCCGCCGCCCCGGACCTGTGGGACGACCCCGAGGCCGCGCAGAAGGTCACCTCCAAGCTCTCTCACCGCCAGGCCGAGTTGAACCGCATCAAGAACCTTTCCGGGCGCATCGACGACCTCGAGACCATGGTGGAGCTCGCCGCCGAGGAAAACGAGCCCTCCCTGCTCGACGACGCCCAGGAGGAGATGAACTCCATCTCCAAGGCCCTCTCCGAGCTTGAAGTGGTCACCCTGCTCTCTGGCGAGTACGACCCCCGCGACGCCGTGGTCACCATCCGTGCCGGCGCCGGTGGCGTGGACGCCGCCGACTTCGCCGAGATGCTCATGCGCATGTACCTGCGCTGGGCCGAGACCCGCGGCTGGTCCACCACCGTCATGGACACCTCCTACGCGGAAGAGGCTGGACTGAAGTCCGTCACCTTTGAGATCAACGCGCCCTTCGCGTTCGGCACCATGTCTGTGGAGGCCGGCACGCACCGCCTGGTGCGCATCAGCCCCTTCGACAACCAGGGCCGCCGCCAGACCTCCTTCGCGGCCGTCGAGGTGGTGCCGCTGATCGAGGAGGACGACTCCATCGAGATCCCCGAGTCGGAGCTCAAGGTGGACGTGTTCCGCTCCTCCGGCCCCGGCGGTCAGTCCGTGAACA